>CBDUZM010000043.1:0-12604 GCA_965371685.1 uncultured Spirochaetaceae bacterium
CTCTTAAGTACTCCCCTTCTTACCGCTCCCGCGCAATCAGTATCTTTCCTCTTTGTTTGCATATTACACCTCTTAAGTACCAACGGTATCTCCTCCCAACATGTATAATGAAATATACACCTTTTTACAGCTGAGTTCTGATATGTTGGATGAGCATATATAAACATTATCGAATTGCAGAGTAACGATATTTACCACTTTTAACCTGTAATTCATGATTCATGCTAACCCCATTGGAATAAGCAAATTCCACTATGGAGACAAATGTCCCGTCCCTTGCTCTTTCCTTCTCAAAAAGAGCATAAAAGCCGCCGACATGAGGATTCCCAGGCCGAAGTAGTACCATACCCAGAGGGGAAGTCCCAGAAAAAAGGTGGGTTCTTTTCCCCAGTTCCAGAAATCGTGGCCCAGAAGAAACAGGATCAGGAAGGGGATGCAAATCCAAACCCCCCTGCTGTTAATACTAAACACAATGGATGTATTATTGTCGGAATCGGCGCCGGTTATGAAACTCACAGCAATGTATACCATGGCTGTAGCAGCGAGGATGGGAACAACGGGAAGAATGCCGGGAATGGAGAGAATCTTGAAGTAACTGAGAAGCACCATTGCCTCCCCGACGAAAATACTGGAAAGGGCGCCGTATTTATTGCCCCGCTTCCAGTACAGCCCTCCTACGACGGAAGGGAAAAGGACACTGAGGCCGTTGAATGTAGTAGCGCTTATGAAATCGAGGATGGTTTGGGGCGGCCTGACGGCTATCAGAAATCCGATGCACCCCAATATTACGACGGTGAGTTTTTCCTTGATTATCTTGTTCTTCCTTATTTTAAAGAAATCCAGGGTGACCATTGATGTAAGGGTTAAAAGCTGGGAGTCCATGGTAGACATAAGTGCGGCGATACTTCCGGTCAGGAGGATGGTGCTGAGGAGCGGGCTTAGAAAGTGACCCAGCAGCATGGGAAAGATGCTGTCAGAGCTCTGCCTTGCCAGTTCGGGGAAGGTGACACGCCCCATAACCCCGATTGAAACGGTAAGAAAGAACAGGAAAGTTGTTATGATCGGATAGAGCACAGCAGTGTTTTTAAGAGACTTCAAATCTTTGGCTGCCATAAATCGCTGAAACATCTGCGGCGCCATGGGAACGGAAAAGAACCAGAGGAACATGTACCCGAACCATATGCCCATTCCCATGGCGTTGTCAGGGCCGGGACGGAAGAAGAGCTCCGGAAATTTGTCCGCCACCGCCCTGTTGGCGCCGATAAAACCGCCGCTTTTACGGGCGATAATGGCGAAGGCGGCCAGGGTGAAACCTATCATCATGAAACCCTGGATGAGATCCGTCCAGGCGATGGAACGCATGCCTCCCAGGCTTACATAGAGTATGACAAAGATGGTTATAAGCAGAGCGCCTGCCAGGTAAGGTGTGCCGACCAGGGAGTTCAGCGATTTCCCGCTCGCTATTGCCTGCAGAGAGAGGTAGGGGAGGGTAAAGACAATCATGATTAGAGAGAACAGTTTTTTAAGAAGCGGGGATCCGTACCTGTCCTGAATGAAATCCGATGGAGTAATGTAGTTTCTCTTCTTCGAAAGGACGATGATCCTGCTTCCTATCATGTAAAGCGAGAGAGCCATGAATCCTGTGCCGAACCCCATTACCGGATAGAAGGAGTATCCGATCCTGTAGCCGGCGCCGGAGAAGCCGAAGATTGTGAAGGCGCTGAAATTGGTAGCCGCCATTGTGAAGAAGAGCAGGAGCCCGGAGACTTTCCTGCCGGCCAGGAAAAACTCGAAGTTGTTTTTTTGGGCCCGTTTCCTGAAAAAGAGACCTATTGCCAGTGTAAGGACAAGGTAGGCAAGAATAATGAGGAGATGGTAGCTCATGGTGTAACCTCCAGAATTTCATGAGTCTGGATGGCTTTGAGCCTAGAGCATAACTCGAACGAACTGTATCAAATGACAGATTGGTGGTCAACAGGCAGGCGGCGGATCAGGATTCTACTCATTCATTCTACATCTCCTCACGCATTCGATAGCCGATTCCCCTGACTGTTTCTACGACTTCCCCGCTTTTTCCCAGTTTCCTTCGCAGGCCCAGCACCTGGACATCCACTGAACGTTCAGTAACCGGGTAATCATCACCTTTTACCTCTGTAATTATTTTGCTGCGGGAGAATACCCAACCGGGATTCCTTGCCAATAAAACAAGCACGGCGAACTCGGTGGCGGAGAGGGGAATGAATTTCTCTCCGCAGCGGATCTGATGTTTCCTTATATCGATGTGAAGATCATGAATATCTATCTGCTTTTTTTCCGCCAATATTTCACGCTGTTTCACTCTGCGTATGACCGCCCGAACGCGGGCGATAAGTACTTTCGGGCTGAAGGGTTTGGTTATGTAATCGTCGGCGCCGATTTCCAACCCCGTGATGACATCTGATTCTTCGCTCTTAGCGGTGAGCATGATTATGGGAATGTCTTTTGTTGTTTGCTCCTGTTTGATACGCCGGCACACATCGAGCCCATTAAGCCCCGGAAGCATAAGATCGAGGAGGATCAAATCGGGAGTTGATTTGAAAATCTGTTTGAGGGCTTCCTCTCCGGAAACAGCGACAGGTGTTTTAAACCCCTCCCTGTTAAGATTATAGGCGATCATCTCCGCTATGTCTTTCTCGTCTTCTACGATCATTATTGTTTCGTGAGACAATTTCCGCCTCCTTCTGCGCCCGGCATGAGAGGATGGTACAATTTTTCGTCAGGGTTGTCATCAGTTCCTCCGGATTCGGACAAGCCGATCTCCGGAGGGTAAAAAAAACTAATATTTCGAGCGCCTTCATGGCAGGGGAATGAAGCCTTCATCTTCGACGATGGCCTGTCCCGCATCGGAGAGGAGAAAATTAACAAAAGCCTCTTCAAGGCTGCCGGCCGCCAACTCTCCTTTATGCACGATGTTCAGCTTTCTGGAAACCGGATATTTCCCTTCCAGCACATTATCAACAGAGGGGTCCATTCCTTCAACCGAAATTTCTTTTCCTCCCGCGTTTCTGGCCTGGGAGATGAAGCCGAATCCGCAGTAACCTATTGAATCGGGGGTTGACCCGACCTTGGTGACCATATCCCCATTGGATTCGGTGGTAATGGCATCTTTAATGAACTTACCCTTTTTCTTACCGTAGTGCTTGTCCAGGGCAAGCTCCCGGAAGGCGGCGCGGGTGCCGGAAGCCTCGTCGCGGTTGACTACGACAATCGGCTTATCCGGGCCTCCGATCTCTTTCCAATTTTTGATTTCTCCTGCAAAGATCATGGCGACCTGCTCGATGGATAGATTGTCCAACGGAACACCTTTGTTGACCACCACCGCGATCCCGTCTAAAGCGATCGGAGTGGCCATTACGCCCTTTTCCTGTTCGGTTGATTTCAACTCACGGGAAGCTCCGCCGAGTGCATACACTCCGTCAATAACACCTTGAACCCCTACACTGGATCCCTGGCCTTCATATGTCAGTTTGACCCGGGGATGAAGTTTTATGAACTCCTCAATGGCCACCTCGGCAATGGGCATGACCGTAGTCGATCCCCCGAAAGCCCAGGCTCCGGAAAATCCATCACCATCCGTATCTGTCTTTCCATTGGCCATGGCCAGGCTTGCAGCCATGAGCATAATCACAGCCGCCATGAATAGCTTCTTCATACGTTTCCTCCTAAGTTTGATTGCGCATTCTATATACGCTTATGCTTACTATATACGATGCTTGTGTTAAGGGATTTTTAAAGTATAGTTAGTTTTCTGTTAGGTTTAGAGCAAATATTGGCGAGATGCTTCTAAATTATCCAGTCCTTTCTGTCTCCTGTGCATACAAAGATCACCTCTTCCGCCACATTAGTGGCATGGTCTGCCAATCGCTCCAGATACTTGGAAACAAAAAGTAAAGCCACAGCTTCCCGCTGGTAATCCGGACTTTGTTCAATATAGTTCATCATTTCTTGAAAAAGTCTAGCGTATATACCGTCGACCACATCATCCCTGCTTCTCACTTCCTCCGCCAGATCCACATCTCTTTTGACAAAGGCTTGAATCGCATCCCTGATCATTGTAATAGCCACTTCGGATATCTGTGTGATATCGGAGCTGGCTTTCAATACACTCTCCCTGGAAAGACTATTTGTCACGATGGCCAGATGTTCCGCATAATCGCCCATTCTTTCCAGATCGTTGGCAATCTTTAAAGCGGCTATAATAATCCGCAGATCAATGGCTACCGGCTGCTCTGTGGCAATAATGGAGGCGCACTGCATGTCGATTTTCCGTTCTGTATTGTCAATAACCTTATCGCCTTCGATAACCTGATCGACAAGGTTCCTGTCCCTTTTCACAAAAGCCCAAAGCGCTTTGCCGATCGCTTCCTCGATCAATATGCCCATTTTTACGATGCTGAGCTCCAGCTCTTTCATTTTCTCATTAAAATGTACTCTCATCATTTAATTCCTTAACCGAATCTGCCGGAAATATATTCTTCTGTTTTCTTATCTCCGGGTTTAAAAAAAATCTTTTTGGTCTTGTCCATCTCAATCATAATCCCGTTCAGAAAAAAAGCTGTAGTATCCGAAATACGGGCCGCCTGCTGCATGTTGTGGGTTACAATAATAATGGTATAGTTTTCCTTGAGCTCGTCGATCAAATCCTCGATTTTAGCAGTGGAAATCGGATCCAGAGCTGATGTCGGCTCATCCATCAGAATCACATCAGGTTCTACTGCCAGAACTCTGGCTATGCAGAGTCTCTGCTGCTGACCGCCGGAAAGTCCCAGGGCGGGCTTATTCAACCGGTCTTTGATCTCTTCCCAGAGCACCGCGTTTTTCAGGCTCTTCTCGACGATTTCATCCAATTGTTGTCGATTCTTGATACCGTGAACCCGTGGTCCGTAGGCGATATTGTCATAGACCGTCATGGGAAAGGGATTGGGTTTTTGAAAGACCATTCCGATTCGTTTGCGGAGCTCTATGACATCATAGTCCTTATAGATATTCACCCCATCATAATAAACCTCCCCCCGGATGGTTACACTATTTATCAAGTCGTTCAGCCGGTTAATTGTTTTCAGGAAGGTCGATTTTCCGCAGCCTGAAGGACCTATCAAGGCCGTTACCTTGTTGACTACAACGTTCATGCTGACTGAATAGAGAGCCTGAAAATCGCCATAAAACACGTCAAGATTCCTGGTCTGTACTTTTAATTTATTTTCCATTTTCATTCTATCCTTTTAGTCTGTTCATACGACCGATCAGCCTGGTTGCTGAAAAATTGACAATTAGTATGATCACAATCAGAATTGTTCCTGTGGCAAATGCCCGTTCAAAAGATATTCCCTCTTTAACCAGTATGTAGAGATGAACTGAGAGAACCCGGGCGGATGCCGAGAGGCTTGTGGCCAGCTCGTAGCTTGACCCCAGCGTAAAGATGAGAGCCGCCGTTTCGCCCACCGCTCTTCCGATACCCAGAATGATGCCTGTCAGGATACCGGGTGCGGCTGCCGGAATCACAACACCTGTGAGAGTCTGTAACTTGGTGGCGCCCAGAGCCAGGCTCCCCTCCCGGTAAGACATGGGAACTGCTCTAAAGGCCTCCTCCGATGTCCTGATAATGGTAGGTAAAATCATCAGGGTAATAGTAAAAGTGCCTGATAAGAGCCCGATACCGAGTTTCAGAAAGCTGACAAAAAAAATGTAACCGAAAAGCCCGAAGATGATGGAGGGAATGCCTGCCAGGGTCTCTGTAGAGATCTGAAGGATACGCATAAGGTGTCCTTGTTGTGCATACTCAGCCATATATAAAGCTGCACCGATACCAAGAGGCGCTGAAAAGAGGAGGGTGAGCAGGATCATCAATATTGTATTGAGAATAATGGTCGAGATGCCGCCCACCCTGCCCGCTTTCCGGGGGCGTTCTATCAGAAAGGGCAGATCCAAATTCCAGTGCACTTCGCGGCGTTCAACCCCGAGAATCTGTTTCCTGGAGTATTGAAGCGCATCTATATAGTAGCAGTAGCCGATAGATCCGGGTGTATCCTCAAGGGCGGTGAAAAGCTCATCCGGCGAGCTTATGAAACGTGCCCGGGAGAAAATCGTCTCCTTTGCTCCGCCTAAAAGATCAATAACCTCCTCAGCCAAATGCATGTCGGGTAAAAAGCTGATTACCTGTATTGGCAGATCGACTCCCCCCACTTCCAACCAGTTTTTAGCCATTCCGCTGAAAATCAGCTTCACATGGTCGGAAGTGATATAACGCAGCTTGATATTATCCTTAAGTGTCAACACTTCTTTATTAACCACCAGTGAGATATTACGCACCGGGATTATTTTTACCTTTTTCCTGTCTGCCGTTTTGAGTCTCTCCGCTGAAATATAACCGATACTTCCCGGAGTAAGGGCTATACTTTCGATCATCTCTTCATCGTCCCGGACAAAAATCCTGGTACGGGCATACTTACCTTTCTCGCTTGGCTCGATAACGCGCTGATAGAAGAGCTTGCCGAGACTGTCGTCCATACTGCGGGAAAAGACACTCACCTTCAGGTCCTGCTCCGTCAACTGCCAATCCCGGAATTTACCGGAAAACAGATTCACCACCTGCTCCATGGTCAGATCTCTGATCCGGACCCCCCTATGAGCGACAAACACAATTCGATGTTCTCCCTCCGGGTCGAGCCCGACTTCGTTTTTCCCCTGACTGATTACAGGATACTCTTTGCGAACGTCGGCGACAAAACCGCGGATTACAATATAGCCGATAATCACCAGCAGGATGGTAATGGTAATTCCGGCGGAGGCCCAGAGAATCCCTTTGGCAATCAGCTGCTGCCTGCATACCCGCCTTGTGTGTCCGGCGGCTTTCATTGGACGGCTTTCCTGCTTCAAGCTATTTTCCATCTTTCATCCCCTTACGGGCGAAGATATTGATAGAGATATTCAGGAGCATAATAAAAACAAAGAGCACAATACTGGTGGTGAAGAGGGAGGTCATATGATCGCCTGAGGCATAGCCCATATCGGTGACGATATTCATAGTCAATGTACGCACTTTAGAAAGAATCCCGGTGGGCATGATGGGTGCATTCCCGGCCACCATCAGAATAGCCATGGTCTCGCCGATGGCCCTGCCTGCGCCCAATACAACCGAGGTGATAATCCCTGAACGGGCTGCAGGTAATATCACCCTGATAATCGTCTGCCAGTGGGTTGCACCGATAGCCAGGGAGCCTTCCTTATACTCCTTGGGGACCGCCCTGATGGAGACTTCTGATATATTTATTATGGTGGGAAGAATCATTATAGCGAGGATGATTGCGCCGGAGAGGACGCCGAAACCGGTTCCTCCGAACCACTCTCGAACCAATTTGCAGATGACTACCACACCGAAAAAACCGTAGACTACCGAGGGAATGCCCGCTGAAAGCTCAACCACGCTTCTCAAGATCCCGGCAACTCTTCCCCTGGCAATCTCTGCCATAAATATGGCACAGGCGATACCTATAAAGACTCCGAACAGAAGGGCAAGCGCGGTAACATAAATCGACCCTACAATAAAGGAGAGGATGCCGAATGCCGGATTGGGTTCTGCAGTGGGTTCCCAATTAGTGCTTAAAAGAAACTCCCGGATGCTTACTTGACCGAAAAGGGGAATGCCGCGTTTAAAGATAAAGAAAGTGATAAAGATTATAGCCAGAACCGAAATTCCTGCACACAGCAGGAGAGCTTTTTCGATAAATTGTTCCCAAATAGCGCGGCTTTTTTTCATCATTACTTCTAGTAATACCGCGATGTTAGAAATGTGTTAGGGTTCGGTTAGATTCGGTTTAGTGTTTCTTTTGAGATAATATCCCCGATGCCTTCAAAAATATAAGCAGGGCTGTAGGCAAAATGTTTAAGATCGTCCCTCGATGTGACGCCGCTTAAAACCAGCACAGGTTCAATCTCTGCCTCTAAACCGGAAAGAATATCCGTGTCCATCCGGTCTCCGATAATGAGAGTGTCTTCGCGTTTGCAGTTGAGTTTTTTCAGGGCGTGGCGCATCATCAGTGGATTGGGCTTTCCCACAAAATAAGCCTTGCATTTAGTTGCAAGCTCGATCGGCGCTATGAGCGCGCCGCAGGCAGGTATAATACCCCCTTCTGCAGGACCGGTTAAATCCGGATTTGTGCCTATTAACTTTGCGCCTTGAAGAACGAGTTGAACAGCCTTCTCAATACGCTCGTAGCTGTAAGTTCTTGTTTCGCCGATAACAACATAATCCGGATTAACATCATTCATTGAGAAACCGGCTTCATACAGAGCATTGGTTAAACCGGCTTCTCCTATGACATAGGCTGTGCCATCGGGATGCTGGCTGGCCAGGAAACTGGCTGTTGCCAGGGCACTTGTATAGAAATTATCTATTGGGACTTCCATATCCATGCGGGCCAGCTTCTGTTGAAGCTCGCGGGGTGACCTCTCGCTGGAATTGGTAAGAAACAGGAATTTTTTATTGTTAGCCATAAGCCAGGTAACGAATTCCCTGGCGCCGGGGAGTAGGCGATTCCCGTGATAGATAACACCGTCCATATCGCAAATATAACCTTTTTTCAGAGTCAGCATAGCTGTTTCCTTTTTCAAGATACTTATTGCTTGATCTTGATCATTTCTTCTAGCTGTTCTACCTTATTAATGGATATAGATCAAGTTGAGATGAATAAAACCCTGACCCGGCGCTACCTGGCATACCTTATTATTATTGCTGTTACCGTGATCGTCGTCAGTTTGTATGCCGGCAGCCTTACAAGAAGAATCTCGTACCGGCAGACCGTGAAAACCCTGCGGGAAGCGGCTTCGATCATAATGTCGACTCTCTTTACGGAAGATGTGGAGGACCTTGATACATTCAGCAGCCAGGTGGGAACGGACAGCATCCGCATTACCTTCATCGGTAAAGACGGCACGGTTGTCGGTGACTCTCAGACCGATATAAGTACTCTCGATAATCACGCGGACCGTGTAGAGATCCAGGGTGCGTTAAAAGGGCAGGAAGGTCTATCCAATCGATACAGTTCCAGTCTGAAGCAGGACATGGTTTACGTGGCTCTGCCCGTCTTTCAGTATCGGAATATGAGCATAGTACTGAGAACGTCTATGGCGGCTCAGGATATTCGCAAAGAGTTGAAGGGAATCTATCTCAGAATCGGTCTGGGTGGGATTATCGTCCTGCTGATAATCTCTCTGTTTACTTTCCTTATTGAGAGGAAAATGATTAATCCTATTCCCACATTACAGATAGCTGCATCTGCCTATGCTTCGGGAGAGCTTGATTATTATCTAAATATCGACTACCCCCCGGACCTGAAGCAGGTGGCCGATTCTCTGAACACAATGGCCGGAAACCTCAAGCAGCGCATGACCCAGGCGACATCCAGGAAGAACGAACTGCAAGCTGTTTTTTCCAGCATGGTTGAAGCGGTGGTAGTACTGGACAGGGAGCTTAAAATCAGGGATTTGAATGCTTCGGCCTGCAGGCTTATCAAATCGACGCCGCAGCAGGTCCGCGGCCGCAGCCTCCTATCCATTTTTCGAAATACCGATCTGTACGCATTCGCTGAAAGAACCCTGAACAGCGGCGCCCCTCAGGAACAGAATATAACCATGATGACGGGAGGAGAGCTCCACTTCCAGGTACACGGAGCACAGCTTTCAAGGGATAAACAAACCGGTACCGTCGGCGGTATCGTTCTGGTGCTTCATGACATGACAAGGTTGAAAGCCCTGGAGGACATGCGGAGAGATTTTGTGGCAAATGTTTCCCATGAGTTGAAAACGCCGATTACGACTATCAAGGGGTATCTGGAAACACTGCTTGATGGGACCCTGAAGGAAGCGGATACAGCTGAACGCTTTGTGCGTATCGCAGCTAAAAACACCGACCGGCTCAATGCGATTCTTGACGATTTGCTGAGCCTTTCACGTCTCGAGCAGCAGAACGGCGGCTTAAAGGGTGTGGAGGAATGCAGTCTGGAGAATATAGCTGCCGGCGCCGTCCAAAACTGCCTGCCGAAAGCAACGCAAAAAAAGATATCCCTTAAGCTGGAGTGCGGTGAAGTTCTCCGGGCCGAGGTAAATCCATTGCTCATGGAGCAGGCTTTGACCAACCTGATCGATAATGCGGTTAAATACAGCGAAACGGGCAGCTCGGTACAAATTACTCTGGAACACAGGAACGAGCAGATAGCCTTGTCGGTGAGGGATCACGGCATTGGAATACCGAGGGAGGATCTGTCTCGAGTGTTTGAGCGTTTTTACCGTGTAGACAAGGCTCGAAGCCGCGACCTGGGAGGAACGGGTCTGGGACTGGCGATTGTGAAGCACATCGCCCTTGTGCATGGGGGCAGAGTAGAGGCGGAAAGTATCCTGGGAGAAGGCAGCAGCTTTACAATTCTTCTGCCCGGGTCTGCCCTGCCTTGTCACTGAGGGTGGAAATCTGTAAAATCGAAGCCAAAATTGGGGAGGGTGGAATGAAAGGCTCAGACTTCAAGGCTGCCTATAGGACTATCATGGACGATCACTTCCCACCGGAAATGGAGATCTCCTTTATAGATGGTGAGCGCCGGCAGACATTGTCCTATGAAAAAGCAACGTGGCTGATAGACGGAGTGGAGAAAGGTCTTCGCTACGGCGAGAATCCGGGACAGGAAGCGGCGCTCTATAAGCTGACGAACGGAAATCTCGTTCTTGGGGAAGTGTCGAGTATTCACCCGGGAAGGTATCTGGCTTCGGAGACAGAGCTTCTTCAGTCGGGAAAGCATCCCGGAAAAATAAACATCACCGACGCGGATAACGCACTGAATATACTTCGTTATTTTTCCGAAAGCCCATGCACCGTAATAGTGAAGCACACTAATCCCTGCGGCGTGGCTAAAGGTGAAACAACAGCCGAATCGTATTTCAAGGCCAATAAGGCTGACCGCCTGGCTGCTTTCGGAGGCGCCGTTGCCTTAAACCGTGAGGTGGACCGTGAAACCGCGGAGCTGATAGCTCAAAGCTACTCCGAGGTGGTAGTGGCGCCCGAATACGGGGAAGGGGTTGTGGATATATTAAAAGGCAGGAAGAATCTCAGGATAATGAGGATCGGTAACATGTCCCGTCTGAATGAATACGTGGGCGCAAAGTTTGTGGACATCAAGTCTCTTATCGACGGCGGGGTTATCGTGCAGTGGTCGTATGTGCCCGAAGCACTGACAGAGAAGGATTTTATACCGGCCCGGACGACCTATAAGGGAAAGGAATGCAGCATTAAGCGGCTTCCCGAGCCGGAAGAATATGAGGATATAATTTTCGGCTGGCTGGTCGAATCGGGAATAACGAGCAACTCTGTCATCTTTGTGAAGGACGGGGCAACGGTGGGAATCGGTACAGGAGAGCAGGACAGGGTCGGGGTTGCAGAAATCGCCCGGGATAAGGCGTATAAGAAACTGGCCGACTGGATCTGCTGGGAAAGGTTCGGTACACCTTATAATGATTTAAAGGATGAGAAGGCGAAGATAGAAATTGACGGGGAAGTGAAGGAGAAAAAGGGCGGCCTTGCAGGCAGCTGCATGGTTTCCGATGCCTACTTCCCCTTCAGAGACGGTGTGGATGTGGGTATAAAGGAGGGCATAACGGCTGTTGTGCAGCCTGGAGGCTCTTTGAGGGATTTTGAAAGTATAGAGGCGTGTAACGAGGCAAACGTAACCATGGTTTTTACAGGTCAGCGAAGCTTCAAGCACTGATTTGAGGAGCACAATGCAGAATATTCCCGTTTTGTTCGTTCAGGATAAATCGCTGGCCGCGGCTTACGAAAAAGCTCTGGTGGCCCTTTACAGGGACGGCATACGGCTGTCTACTCAGTACGACAGGCAGGGCGATCCTCTGAGCCTGGATTCGACGATGAACATCACCGTGACAGAGCCGTGGTCTGATCCGATGATTCATAAGGCTTTTCCGGGTGGAATCGAAGACCTCAGAGAATATGTCATGGAGGTTTTCGGGGCAAAGGACCACTGGGTGAAGAATATGAACGATCCTGAGGATACCAGGTGGGAGTATACCTATCACGGACGGCTTGCGTCGTACGGTGCGTGGAAAGAAATGAAGGGAGGCCGGTCGTCGGTCTGCGGTCCTTTCAAAGTGGACCAGGTCGAGAGGGTGATAGAGAAGCTCGTTGAGCAGCCATATACACGGCAGGCTCAGATGATTACATGGATGCCCAATATTGATCTTGACTGCTACGATCCTCCCTGCCTCCAATCGCTCTGGTACCGGATTGTAATAGACGAAAAAGGCGTCGGATGGTTGAACTGCAACGTGCGCTTCAGGAGCAATGACGCATGGGGCGCAAATTTCATGAACATGTTCGGCTTCATCCATTTCAATAGGCACATGATAGCCGACGAAGTAGAGAAGAGATCAGGAAGGAAGATCGAGCTCGGGAGGCTGAACTGGCATGTTGACTCTTACCATATCTATGGCAAGGATATCGAAACCGCCGGGCAGAGACTCTTCGGCCGTCTCGATACAACGGAATTCAGCGACCGTATCTATAATT
>CBDUZM010000044.1:0-12441 GCA_965371685.1 uncultured Spirochaetaceae bacterium
CAGCCGCGGCTGGCCGCCTCCTCCAATGCATCCTCCGGGGCATGCCATAATCTCAACAAAGTGGTAGTCGCTCTCACCCGCCTTGATCCTTTCTATTACTTTCTTGGCGTTGCCCAGACCGTGGGCTACAGCAACATTGAGAGTGACGCCCTCGAGGAACGACCAATCGGAAAGAGTGCCGGCAATTTCTATTGACGCCTCCTTAACTCCTTCAAGACCGGCAATCGGTTTGACGTGAAGATTTTTAAAAGGCAGGCTTCTGCCTGTTACAATTTCGTAAGCTGTCCTGAGTGCGGCTTCCATCACACCGCCCGTATTGGCGAATATATCGGCAGCCCCTGTGGACATACCCATAATTGAATCCATCTTTTCATCAGGCAGAGATGAAAAATCAATACCCGCCTCCTTAATCATTCGACCGAGTTCCCGGGTTGTAAGCACAAGGTCTACATCCTGCACACCGCTGTCATTCATCTCCGGCCGTACGTTCTCGAACTTCTTGGCTGTACAGGGCATTATCGACACGACTGTGATTTCTTCCGGCCTCTTGCCTGTCCTTTGAGCGTAATATGTCTTTGCTGCAGCACCGAACATCTGCTGGGGGGACTTGCATGTGGAGATGTTTGGAAGAAGCTCAGGATAGAAGTGTTCGGCATACTTGATCCATGCCGGGCAGCAGCTTGTAAACTGCGGCAGGGCAACATCTTCCTTGTGCACGATCGCCTTCTTCAAGCGCATCAACAGCTCACTTCCCTCCTCCATAATCGTCAGATCGGCGCCGAACTCTGTGTCAAAGACTCTATCGAAACCAATATGGCGTAAAGCTGAAACCATCTTACCCGTGACGCAGGTTCCCGGCGGGTAATCGAAGCACTCCCCAAGGGCAGCGCGGATGGCCGGGGCAGTCTGAACAATCACATGCTTGTTCGGATCATCCAGGGCTCCCCAGACTTCAGCGATTTGATCCTTCTCACTTATAGCCCCTACCGGGCATACGGCTGCACACTGGCCGCACTGAACACAGACAACACTGTCCAAATCGGTGCAGAAGGCGGGCCCTATTACAGTCTCAAAACCGCGACCCTGCGGGAATATTGCGGCTATGCCCTGAACCTCTCTACATACGGTAACACAGCGCCGGCACTGGATGCACTTGGCAGTATCGCGAACCAAAGCCTCTGTGCTTGTGTCTATCAGCCTTTTGCTCTTTTCACCGGGGTAGCTTATCTCCCTGATACCAAGATCCTGTGCAAGCGCCTGGAGCTCGCAGTCACCGTTCCTGTCACATGTCTGGCAGTCTCCCTCATGATCCGACAGAATCAGCTCCACGACCTGGCGCCGTGCCTTTCGTACACGCCGGCTGTTTGTGTGAACCTTCATACCGTTCTCAGCCGGTGTTACGCAGGAGGCAACCAGGGTTTTGGCGCCTTCCACTTCCACCAAACAGACTCTACAGGCGCCGATTGCCTGGACACCTTCTAAGTAGCATAGCGTGGATATTTTAACGCCTGCTTTATAAGCGGCATCGAGAATAGTTGTCCCATCAGGAACTTCAACGCTTTTATTATCAACAGTAAGTTTTTGCATCGCTTGTTTCTCTCCTTTAGCTTAGCCTTCTTCCCTATAATCGCACCGGAGACAGCGTTTTGCCTCACGCAGTGCCACGTTTTCCTTCCACGGCAGCTCTATTTCATTGAAGTTGCCTTTTCTCTTGCTAACCGGAATCAGCCCGATCCTGGCGCGCGGGAATTCTACGGGATCCGATTCCGGATCAAAAAATGTATCCGGTTCCCTATCCACTCGCCAGAAGGCATGATCCTCGCCGGTCAGGTGCATATCGATCCCAACCGCCGCCTTTTCACCGTCTGCAACAGCCTCCACTATGGAAGCCGGTCCGGTAACAGCATCACCACCCGAGAATATCCACTCCACAGATGTTTGTTTTGTAACAGGATTTATCCGGATAAAGTTTCGTTCTGTCAGCTTGAGTCCCGTCCCGTCAATTATATCAATGGTATTTAGAGACTGCCCAATTGCCGAAATGCTAAGATCCGCCTCAACAATAAACTCACTTTCATCCTCCGGCACGGGACGGCGCCGGCCTGTCCGGTCAAATTCGCTCAATGTCATTCGGCGGCACTTCATACCGCTTAAGCGGCCGTTTTGACTAATAATTTCAACGGGTGCAGCAAGAAATTCCATACGCACGCCCTCTCGTTCCGCTTCCTCTACCTCTTCGGCATATGCCGGCATCTCGCTGCGGGTGCGGCGGTAAAGAATTGTGACCGATTCAGCTCCAAGACGTTTAGCCGTACGAGCAGCATCTATAGCTGCGTTCCCGCCGCCGATTACTATTACTTTTCGATATGCAGATTTGGAGATGCCCAAGTTGTAATCACGCAAGTACTGAATGGCCTGCATGGAACCTTCTGCTTCTTCACCCGATATACCCAGTAAAACTCCATCCGGTGCGCCTACTCCCAAGAAGAGAGCTTCATACCCCTCAGCACGCAGATCTTTCAAGCTGAAGTCCTTACCCAGCCTCTTACCTGTCTCAATTTCCACACCCGCTCTTTCGATCATCCGGATCTCGCTTGAAACCACATCCCGAGGCAGGCGGTAAGCCGGAATCGTCTGTATGAGCATACCGCCCGGTTGAGACATTGCCTCGAATACTTTAGGACGGTAGCCCATCCTGGCAAGAAAGTATGCGCAGGAAAGGCCCGCAGGACCGGCGCCGACAATTGCCACTTTACGTTTAGCATTCTCACTGTTTTCGCGAATCTCCGGTATTCGGATAGCTGTCTCCTGATCAACCATAAAACGCTTCAACCCTCTTATCGACACAGGCTCATCCAAATCAGCCCTGCGGCATTTATTCTCGCACTTATGAAAGCACACTCTTGAGCAGACCGCTGCAAATGGATTACGCTCGCGATGCAGGGATAAAGCCTCCGCATATCGTTTCTCCCCTATAAGCGATATATATCCAGGCACATCGACTCCGGCGGGGCAGGCGTTCTGGCACGGCGCCCTCACGAGTTCGGGACACACACCGGCAGGGCAGCGCTTGTCCCGGATATGGGCTACGTACTCCTCTCTAAAATGCCTGATAGTGGACAGAACGGGATTCGGCGCCGTTTGGCCCAGTCCGCAGAGCGCTGTGTCCTTTATCGTATTACCCAAATCTATCAATTTTTCTATATCACCCTCTTCCCCTTTTCCTTCACAGATTCGTGTAAGGATCTCCAGCATTCGTTTTGTGCCTATCCGGCATGGAGAGCATTTACCGCAGGACTCATCCTGTACGAAATCGATAAAGAAGCGGGCCATATCGACCATACATGTATCTTCATCCACGACAATCAATCCGCCGGAGCCCATAATGGCGCCTAGTTCGGTAATGGATTCATAATCCACAGGCACATTGAGATGCTCTTTGGGAATACACCCGCCTGAAGGACCCCCTATTTGAGCAGCCTTGAATGTCTTGCCGTCCCTGACACCTCCTCCTATATCGTATATTATCTCGCCCAGGGGTGTACCGATGGGAACTTCAACGAGACCTGTGTTCACTACAGAGCCTGCCAGGGCGAAGACCTTGGTGCCCTTGCTTTTCTCCGTACCGAATGATGCATACCACTCTGAACCCTTTAAAATAATCATTGGAATATTGGCGTATGTTTCTACATTATTGAGCAGACTCGGCATTCCCCACAGCCCTGAATTAGCCGGGAACGGCGGGCGCGGGCGCGGTTCACCGCGGTTTCCTTCAATCGAGGTCATGAGCGCCGTCTCTTCTCCGCAAACGAATGCCCCCGAACCCATACGTACTTCCAAACTAAAGTTAAAATCCGTTCCAAAAATGCCGCTGCCGATCAGTCCATACTCTTTTGCCTGTTTCAATGCATTGTTTAAACGCTCTACGGCAAGCGGGTACTCGGCTCGAACGTAGATATAGCTTTCTGAAGATCCGATTGCATAGGCCGCTATAGCCATTGCCTCAATCACACTGTGAGGATCCCCCTCCAGGATGCTCCGATCCATGAACGCGCCGGGGTCTCCCTCATCGGCATTACAAAGCACATATTTTGTCTTGCCTTCCGCCTTTCTACAGAATTCCCACTTGAGCCCGGTGGGGAAACCCGCCCCGCCTCTTCCCCTCAGTCCGGATCGCTTTACAGCATCAATAACTTCCTCAGGACTCATTTCGGTCAAAACCCTGGCTAAAGCCTCATAGCCGTCGCGGGCGATGTACTCTTCTATTTTCATGGGATCGATCATTCCGCAATTACGCAGTACAATTTTTTCCTGTTTGCGGAAAAAATCTATCTCCTGTAAAGTGGGGATGACTTCGCCTTTTGAAGGCTCTGCATATATCATCCTTTGGACAACCCTGCCCTTGAGGATGTGTTCTTCAACGATCTCATCTGCATATTCGGGTTTCAAATTCTGATACAGCACGCCGTCCGGATAGACCATTGCAACAGGACCCACTGCACATGGGCCCAGGCAGCCTGTTTCGATAACCTTAACCTCACCTGTCAGCCCTTGTTTGTCTAGTGCTTCCTGAAACGCAGCACTCACCTCTAAGGCCCCGGATGCAACGCACCCGCCTCCTGTGCAGACCAGTATGTTTGTTCTTGAATTGTTCATCGGTCGTTAATCTCCTTATCTCTTTTATTCTTTAATGAGACAGCTCGTTACAGGATTACCGCCGAGAAGATGATCCTGCACAATCTCGTGAATCCTGTTTTTATCCAGCCTGACATAACGGAATGTTGTGCCGCTGTTATCGGTTAACGAAATCATGGGTTCCTGATCGCAAAGCCCGATACAGCCCGTCTGACGCAGAGTTACATTATCAATGGAAGCCGTACTCAATTCATCGATCAACTGGCTCAGGATGTCCCTTGCGCCGGCAGCAATGCCGCAGGTGCCCATATGGACCATAATCCGGATCTCCTTGGGCCCGCCTCGAAGATCAATGTCGGCTTTTACTTTATCTTTGAGCTCCTTAAGATCTTTTAAGCTTTTAATTCGCATAATTATTCTCCCTTCTCTGAACTTATATATTGATTTCTGTATTGTTCGAGGATAGCCCTTATCTTTGTAGGTTTGATGCGCTGTAGAACTTCATTATTAACCATAATAGTCGGGGCCAGACCGCAGGCGCCGAAACAGCGAGCCACCTCCAAAGTGAAGATCATATCCGAAGTTGTCTCGCCAACATCTATTCCCAACTCATGCTTTAAAGTATCGAGCACTCTCTTTCCACCGCGAACATAGCATGCCGTTCCAAGGCATACCCTGATCAAATATTCGCCTCGAGGTACAGTAGAGAAGAATGAATAGAATCCCACCACACCGGCAACTTCGCTGTAGGACTTATTAAGACCCAGGCTGATGTTTTTTAAAACATTTTCCGGCAGATAGCCGAAAATACCTTGAGCAATCTGAAGCACGGGGATCAAGGCGCCGGGTTTATCGCGATAATCCTCTAATACCTCATCCAGCCTTTTGAGAAGTTCGCTCTCCTCGACTTTTTCAATACACACTGTGTTTCCGTTTTCCAAAGACATTCAAATCTCCTTTCCCTTATATATTTTTATTCCACAGCCTTAAGGTTCGACAGAACTTCCTCAATTTGTTTATGTACATTTCGTGCAATCGTGAGGCCGCAGCACTCACCGGGGGAAATCTCGGAAGCAACTCCGGAAACCTTCACCTCGCATTCTGAATCGTCTACGCAGATTCTGAAACGTAAATCAAGGCCCGGGTTTGTACACACTACCGATGAAAGTGTGGAGGCAAGATCACCCAACGGACTCCTGTCGATGTGACTGAGCTTCATGACCGCCTTAACGGCTAATCCGCCGAAATCAGATCTATCGAGTGTGAGCCTTCCATCCGCCTGTTCCACCCTGAAGCGAAAAAGGCTTAATCCCAGCCCCGTCCTTTTACCGCTCTTTGTTGTATAAAAAGGGTCTGCAGCAACTTTTAGAGGCACCTTTAAGCCGGGCCCATTGTCCTCTACAATAATTTCCAGGACGTCTTTTGCATGATTTTCCCTTATAGTTACCGATATTATCGATGCCCCGGCGCGGATCGCATTTTCAATGAGATCAAGTATATGAAGAGACAGCTCACGCAATACTGCACCCCCTTCCATCAATCCCCCGGAGCGCAAGCACAAGCTCCTTAAAAGTCGGTTCGAAGACTTTAAGAACAGTATAAAAGCTTCCTATATCCTCAAGAAAATGGCTGTCTGAAGAGCTTAACAGCGGTATTCCGAATGAACTAAACTCTGAAACCCGTGAAGAGGAAACTCCGGCGCCAGAGATCTCAATAGCGTCAAAAGTGATATCCTCCGGGATCATTCCTAATTGACTGAAAACACTGAAAGACGGCCTGTCCAGATGCGCTGCAACGGCAAGGCCATTATGACTTCTAATGATGTCTATGCTGTCGGATAAGCTAAAGCCTGAGGAAGCGGCCAACATCTTCATTTCCATTCCAGGAAGAGTTGACAGTATTTTCTCACCCACCGTGCATGCAGCGCCCGGATCCGGGAAGAAGCCAAGCACATGCACCTCCTCGGCAGTAGTTATCTCCATGCCTGCTATAACAGTGATATCCTTACCTGCAGCTTTCTTTACAGCAGCCGTGTTCCCTGCAGTGTTGTGGTCACAAATAGCAATCATATCCAATCCCTTACAAATCGCCGCCCGGACTATGGCCTGCGGCAGCATCTCTTCCGAGGCACAGGGAGACAGGGCTGTATGTATGTGCAGATCGGCAAGGATGCGCTTCAATCATGATCTCCTCTCAAACCCAGGCAATAGAGCTGTCCTGCAATATCAAAGGTCGATTCTTTCGATGTATAGAGAGGTAATCCCTCTAAGGTCGCTTTTTCCCTGACTGCTTCATCAGGAACCATACTCGAAGAAAAAATTACAGAGGCCACACCTGCATGCAGGGCTACGGCAATTACGTTCATGTGAACCTGGATAGTAACCAGCACGCTCCCACTCGGAGCATTGGCAAGCACATCGCTTAAAAGATCAGATGCATGTCCTTTTAACACATCTATGGATTCCTCTGTCTTAATCTCCGGAGTAAGGCTCTCAAGGCCCAGTTTTTCAGCTATATCATTTACTTTCATTTCTCTTTATCTCCTTTACCTGCAAGATACACACAGTCTGTTTTCTCTGCCCTGTCCATAACGATATCCTCGGCCAAAGAGCTGCAGGTGGGTGAACCACATAAGCCGCAGTCCTTCCCGGGCAGGCTTTTAGTCAGCTCATCAATATCTTTCAATTTCATAATAGCCTTAGACATATCCGCATCGAGCCTAAGACCCGCACGAACCGTAAAAGCATTCTTTCTACGGACAGCCTTTGCCGATCCGTTATACTCCGGGGATGAGTGCATCAAGCGATGGTGTGCAATGAAAGGATCCTCAACCATAAGGGGCGAACCGAAGCACCCCTGATCGCACATGAAGAGTTCCAGAACATTGAAATCATTAAGAAGACCGTTTTCCGCCTTCTCGAGCACATTCCTAACGTGATGGATTCCGCTTATCCGCAACACATCCCGGGAATCCCGTGGCTTCAGATCTGCCTGCCGGGCAGCTTTATGCGCTTCATCATTTCCGGCCCTGTCAGATTCTATCAAAGGCATAACTGCATTAAACAAACTTGAAGGCGTAACGATCGTGGCATTCCCGGATGGGTCATCGAGCATCAATGCCGTATGCTGACCGGGGCAGGATATTACAAATACGGCATCCTGTGCTTTTGCCTTGCATTTAAGCTCATTCAGTGCAGCCTGAACCGGAGAAAGAAAGGGCGCTAAATTTCCTATCAAAGAAGGAAATCTCATCTCGATAAAATTCACAACTGACGGGCATACAGGAGAGATTACCGGTCTTACTTTCGACTCAGCTTCAGCATATTTGATTACAGCCTTATGGAGGGCATCTTCCCACCATTCCATTATGCGGATACTGTTAAAGCCCAATTCAGACAAGGCCGCGAGCACCCTCTCTGGGCTTGTTCCAACACCAAACTGGGCCAGAAATGCTTCAGGCAACAGCAGAATCGTATCTGTCGACGGCCTTAATATAATATCTGCAGACTCCACACCAAGAGCGCCGGTCTTACACACAGCAATGCAAGCCGTGCAGTCAATGCAGAGATGCTGCAGTATCTGCGGCCTGCCGTCACGAACTCGTATTGCTTTTGTAGGGCATATGCGCAGGCAGTGCAGACATTCATTACAAAGCTCACCTGTCACATGCAGGGAATTCTTAAGCGATCCCCGGATGTCCTGAAGCTTCAGGTAGATGGTGGATCTTACTGATGTCCCGTCCCCTACTGAAGAGTCGATCTCGAAAAGATCGCTGCTCTTCTTGATATTGGGAAGACCCATGCCCGCGCCAAAGCCCATTTCTTTGGCTGCCCTAGAAGCCGTGGAGTAGCCTATCTTCATGGCCCGCTCAATATCGCTAATGCCCGGGCCTTCATCTGTCACTTCAATATTTATCTGTCTATTGTTGAGTGTTATCCGCATAATCCCTCTTCGTGCATGAATTACCACATTCATTTCCGCTTCGTATGCAGCAATCATTACGCGGCGCATATCTTTCGCTTCTACACCGATCTTCTTCAAGCGCTCCTTAAGACTGCCGGATGCCGAACCCGCCCGTTCAAAATCACCGCCTGCAATCCTGTATGACTCGCTGATCATGATTCCAATTTGCCTTTTCCATGAAGAAACCGGTTCAAACGCTCGCAAGTTTCGGACATACCAAATTTTGAAACCAAAATGGCCGTTCCATGTTCAATGCTTGATTTCAACAATTCCGGTCCCGGAACAACATCATTCAGGAGGCAAATTCCAGGCACATCCATAAGCCCTGCAATACGGAGAAGCTGCTTATTGGCTAAATTGGTCACCAAAAGTGTCTCCTCAGTTGCCTGTTCGAGCAGATCACTCATCTTATCACCGGCATAGAATCGCTTTATTTCAACACCTTCCGCTCTTCCATGCTGCACAATCCGGGCGCCGATTTTTTCACTGAGACAGGTAATTTTCATCTATCGTCCATCTCTTCTCCCTGAATTGTTAAGCAAACTTTGTGCCAAATTGATAAGCCGGTTATAGTGAGAAATCAGCAGCTATAGAGCGGGATAAGGGCCTGTTTATGCTGTGTTTTAATAATGGATGGATGGATCGACTATGCATTTATCGCCCATGGGAGATTCGTGCACACTGAAGATAGACTCGGCTAGGTCCGAAAATCTTCTTTGTTAAATCCGTACTTCTTCATCCGTTCGTATAGAGCTCTTCTCGATATACCAAGAGCTTGAAAGACGGCATTAATTTCACCGTGATACTCGCGGAGAGCAGTCTCTATGACAGACCTCTCGGTTTTTTCCATTTCATTGCGAAGTCTTCCGGGTGCAGCGGGCAGAGAAAGAAGTCCTGCTGAACTGAAAATTTCATCCGGCATGAAGGAACCGGTTACTCCCCTGTGGGACGTAATTACCATCCGTTCCACAGCATTTTTAAGTTCGCGAGCATTCCCGGGCCATGTATGATTAAGCATCTCGGCAAGAATCTTCTCAGGAATCTCGGGAACAGGTATCCCGTTCCGGTCGGCCGCCTGCTTGAGAAAATGTGATATTAAAAGCGGAATGTCTTCGCTTCGCTCCCGCAAGGGCGGAACTACTATTGATAACACAATAATCCGGTGGTAAAAATCTTCCCTCATGCGTCCCTGACGCACCTCTTCCTTAAGGTCCACCTTGGATGTTGCTAAAATACGCACATCTATCTTCCTGGGCTTGTCTTTGCCCAGGGCCTGAACCAGGCCGTCATCCAAAACGCGGAGAAGTTGTATCTGTGCCCTGACTGAGATGGCTTCAATTTCGTCCAGGAGGAGTGTGCCTCCGGAAGCCGTGACAAGCCTTCCATCTCTATCTGTCATTGCACCGGTAAATGATCCCCGGGCATGACCGAACAGCTCGCTCTCTAAAGTGGTTTCCGGCAGAGCCCCGGCATTTACAGGAACAAAAGGGCCGTCAGAACGTGAACTATTGGCATGCACCGCCCTGGCTGCAAGTTCCTTGCCCACTCCGGTCTCGCCGATTATCAGCACGGAAGCATCAGACCCGGCGGCAACTTCGATCTGTTCATATACGTCCTGCATGATTCGGCTTCTTCCAATCATACCGAAACAGCCGTCTTCAGCAGGCGAGAGCATTTTAAGCCGCCTTTTAAGCTCATTACTCTCCCGGACCAGCGCGGTTTTTTCCACTGCCCGGGCAACACATTCTATGAGTACTTCATCTTCAAAAGGCTTCTCTACAAAATCATAGGCGCCGGCCTTCAAACAGCGCACAGCCATGGAGATATCCCCATGACCTGTAATCATTACAACCGGGGGCGCCAGGCCCCGCCGCACGACTTCAAGCAGGAATTCTTCACCACCCATTCCGGGCATTTTTACATCGGAGATTATGCACATTACATCCGGAAGCGCCGGCCATGCCAAAGCGGCCTCGGCTGAGGAAAAAAGCTCAACTGCATAGTCCCGCAGACCCAACATCTGCCCAATGGAGAAGCGGGCCGCTTCATCATCATCAACAACAACGATTATCTCTTTTTTCTGTTCCAAGGATTCACCCATTCGCATTCACTATCTCTAGGTATTTTTTCACTTTTCTCGTTCTTGGTCTACATGTCTTCTTGATCTACAGGCAGCCTTACCGTAAACACTGCTCCTTTGTCCGGAACTCCATCGGCCTCTATCGTACCGTTGTGGTCCCTGATAATGCTTAAGGAAATGGACAGACCCAGGCCGGTGCCGTGTCCTGTTTTTTTTGTTGTAAAGAAGGGAGTAAATAGTTTCTTAGCTTCTTCGGACGTAAATCCTTTTCCCGAATCCGAGACTTCTATCACAACGGGAAGCTCATTCTCAGCATCGAAGTGTGTCTTCACGATTAAATGACGCTCCCTGACATCTTCCAGGGCTTGCCTGGCGTTGGTCAAAAGATTCAAGAAGACCTGCTCAAGACGAATTCTGTCACTCATGATCTCCGGAAGATCTTTCGATAGAGACAGAGTCACTTCAACTCCGGAAAGCTTCATCTGGGGCATAAGAAAATCAACGCTCTCACGCAAGGTGCTGTTTATATCCACCAGTGCCAAATGACGTTCGGATCTCCTTGCCAGCTCCCGCATCTGGTTAATGATCTTTGAGGCACGGTCCACCTGTTCCGATATCAGGCGAAGATTGCTTTTTACATCTTCAAGGCTGCCGGCATTCTTCTCGATCATATAGGAAGCATTCCTGGCAAAATTCCTGATTCCGGTTAAGGGCTGGTTCAGCTCATGGGAGATCGAAGCGGCCATCTCCCCAAGCTCGGCGAGGCGTGTGGAATGGACAAGCTGCTCCTCCTGCTTCCGTGCAATTTCCGAAATTTCCCGGCGTTTATCTACAGCCTCCTTTTTCTCAGTGATATTATATACATTAACAAGGACTGCCGGTTTCCCTTCGTATTCTGTAACAGAGCTTGCAACATCGACCCAGATTATTTTTCCGTCTCCTCTCACCAGGCGGCACTCGTAGTGTAAATCGGAAATATTTTCAAGCCTGCGCCGGGACACAAGATCCTTCACCCTTGCTTGATCCTGCTTATGAATCAATTCCCATATCGATCTGCCTATAACATCCTGCAGGCTATAATCCGAAATCTCACCAAACTTCGAATTCGCAAAGAGGATTTTATCGTCTCTGTAGACAAATATCCCTGTTAGAGAGTTATCAATTAGAAGTTTGAACTTCTTCTCCGATATTCGGAGAGCTTTTTTACCTGACTCTATTTTTTCCCTGAGCGTTCCGATGAAAAACGCTACGATGAGAAAAAACACTATTCTCGCTGCATCGTTCCAAAACAAACAGGATCCAATACCAAAAAGGTGGAAAGACAAAACAACGCAGGCTGAGAGAACCGCAACAATTACAGCCTTTCGGCCCCACCACATACCGGCCAAAGCGATGGGGATGTAGAGAAAGTGAGTGTAAACGATGCATGTATTGAGCACAAAATGGAAATATGCGCCCAGCCCCATGGAAGCCGTTATGAGTAGGAATATGATTATAATCTGCAAAGTATTGCTGATAGAATTTTTATAGCCCAGTCTGGGACTAAAAGTCAAGAAAGGATCGAGGAATAACCTGTTGGACACTTTTCTTAGATAGAAGCTTTTCGGTCAGGCACTAATCAAGTTGGTATTATAAGATCTTTGCTCAGATCCTTGCTGAAAGATCTGATAATGTCAATAGTTGACATATAGGTCAACTATTAGTATTATCCTATCGCAGGTTATATAAACTAACCCAATAAATATTGAATTAATAAAAAGAAA
>CBDUZM010000045.1:0-12190 GCA_965371685.1 uncultured Spirochaetaceae bacterium
AATATAGAAACAGCTGTCGAAGAGCTGCGTAATGCCCTTAAGCTTGAGAATACTGAAGATATTAAGAGTAAATCGGAAAATTTGAAGCAAGCCTCCTATAAATTGGCAGAAGAGGTATACAAGGCTGCCTCACAGTCAGGACAGGCAGCGGAAGGAGCAGACTCGCCGGGTGCGGAAGAGACAGAAGAGGCTGCAGCTACTCAGCCTGAAGAGCAGGAAGGCTCGGAAGAAAAAGGTAATGTTGAGGATGTGGATTACGAGGTCGTCGATGATGATGATTCGAAGAAATAAGCAGATAATCAGGTAATAAGAGATATAGCTTGGCAAAGAAAGATTATTATGAAGTTCTAGGAGTCTCCAAAGGGGCAGCCAAGGATGATATAAAAAAAGCTTATCGAAAGCTGGCAATACAGAATCATCCTGACAGAAATCCCGGCGATAAGGAGGCTGAAGAACGATTCAAGGAAGCAACCGAAGCTTACGAGGTTTTGGCTAATACTGAAAAACGGCAGGCGTATGATCAATTCGGCTTCGCCGGCGTTGACGGTTTCGGTGGCAGCGGGTCTCATGACTTCACGTCTGTTTTTCGCGATTTCGAAGATATATTCGGCGATTTTTCCGGTTTTTTCGATTCATTCTTCGGCGGAGGCGGCCGAAGGCGCCATTCCGGCAGAAGCTCTGTCCGAAGGGGCGCCGATCTGCGATACGACCTGGAGATCGATTTCATACATGCGGCATTCGGTGCAAAGCTTGATATCTCCTACATGAGAAACGATACCTGCTCTTTATGCCGCGGAAGCGGCTCAGACAGCGGCAGCGGGAAAAAGGTATGCGGGACCTGTTCCGGAAGCGGACAGGTAAGGAGAAGCTCGGGATTTTTCTCCATAGCTACAACCTGTCCCACTTGCAACGGGGAAGGGGAAATAATAG
This sequence comes from uncultured Spirochaetaceae bacterium, assembly GCA_965371685.1. Lineage (GTDB taxonomy): Bacteria > Spirochaetota > Spirochaetia > SZUA-6 > CAZLRN01 > CBDUZM01. Next base: position 931 of record CBDUZM010000045.1, read on the forward strand.
AAAATCCCTGCCAGGAATGCGGGGGTACCGGCCTGGTGAGGAAAAACCGCAAGATCAAGGTCAGCATCCCCAGCGGGATTGAAAGCGGGAAGAGAATTAATATACCCGGCCAGGGAGATGCAGGACCGGAGGGCGGTCCTGCCGGGAATCTATACGCATATATCCGTGTAAAGCCCCACATATATTTTGAAAGAGACGGCTTTGACATTTACTGTGTTATCCCTATCTCCATTACTCAGGCTACACTTGGTGACGACATCTTCGTATCAACCCTTGATGATAAAAAAGTAAAGGTAAAAATACCGGCCGGTACTCAAAACGGTACGGTACTCAGGCTGCGGAATGAGGGAATACCGCACATGCATAATCACAATCTCAGGGGTGATTTGTATATAAAAATACAGGTCGTTATACCCACTAAATTATCATCCAGGGGCAAAACCCTGCTCAAGGATTTTGCAGGCCTGAATGGTGAAAACAGCTCCCCCAATCCTGTTCCCTTATCCGAACTTAGATAAAATCCTTTCTTTTTAAAAGCTGTCCGTCGAGTCTGGTAAAACCGTTTCTATAAAAGTGATCATGTTAGTCATTATTGGAAAAAGTGTTTTATATACTATTCTCATTCTCCAGATAATATATGCAGTTCCGTATATACTGAACAGGGAGAGCAGGAAGCGTCAAATCTGGCTCCTCGGTGTGCTTCTTTTTCTCGGTCTGCGCTTACTCTTTGCCCCCGCTTCGCATGATCGGCTGCTCATGAGTTTTTTACTGATTATTTCTGCCGGCAACTATCTTTCTACCCTGGAAAATAAGCCATTTCCTGTTCTATGGAACGCGGTCGGTGCAGGCATTTTAGCTTCGTGGGTCAGCCTGCGTATCCTTGACTATCCTCTTATCTTCAGCTTCGATTTGTTTTCTATGCTAACTATAGCATTCTTTTCCTTTTATCCTCTCTCCCGCCTCCTCCGGTATTACGGGAGAGCAAGGTCGCGATTTCTTCTGGTCTGGCTTGGCTTATCTTTAATCTGGGTGGTTTCAGGTGGGCTGGATTTTGCCTTTCAAATCAAAGGGGGATTCACCTTTGATTTCGGATTGTGGTTCTCTTTTCTTTTTACACTGGCTATATTTTTCCTGCCCGGGTATCGTGAAGGCGTCATTTTCTCCAGAAGCCTCGAGCAACGGCTGCTCCCAAATAAACGCAGCCGATCTGAGCTTATCAGTCGGCTGGAACAAACCGAGGCGAACCTTTTGGTAAGAGACAGACTGATCTCGTCAGGATATATGGCTGCCGGGATTGTTCATGAGTTTAAGAATATCCTGTCCCAGATAAATTTATGCACAGAGTATGGAATGTCTCATCAGGATGTGGAGAGTAAAGACAGAAGCCTTAAGGCTGTAAGGGACAATGTGGAAGCGGCTAAGAAATCGGTCACCTCGCTCCTCGAAAGGCTTGCCATTACAGGAAGAGAAAAGGCAGTACCTGTCTGTATTAAGGAAACTCTTGAGCTTCTCGTCAATATTGTGAAAGCCAGTTATCGAACAGAAGGAATACAGGTAAAGCTTTCGGTGGAAGGGAATCCTGCTATAACTGTACGCAAGGGAGAGATAGAGCAAATCCTATTGAATCTTATTAGAAATTCAGCCGAAGCGTATCGACAGTACCAGGATGGAAAGCCGAAATTGATATTCTTGAAAAGCTGCACAAAGAAAAAAGAAACTATAATCGAAGTAACAGATCAAGCCGGCGGAATACCTTCAGGCATTCAGGGGATATTATTTGATCCTCCATCTATACTCAAACCCAGGGGGTTGGGGTTATACCTATCGAAGAGGCTTATTGCCCGGAACGGAGGATCGCTGGAATATCATCCTATCGAAAATGGAAGCTGTTTCAGGTTACTCTTCCCCGAGACCGACAGGTTATGAATTCGCGTGCTTTATTAATCTCCTGTCCTCTGGTATAATCCGCATGCGTTATTTACCTATTGGGAATGGATCTATTTGAATAAACCTTTTTCTCTCCTTGTGAAACCGGCATCGGCGGATTGTAATCTCCACTGTACCTACTGTTTTTATCTGGACCGGAAAGAGCTTTATCCGGAAACATCCCGTCACAGAATGAGTGACGAAGTTTTGGATAGGATGATTGCCGGATATATGCAGACCGATCAATCTACCTATTCCTTTGGCTGGCAGGGTGGAGAACCAACTCTGATGGGGACGGGTTTTTTTCGGAAAGTTACGGAGCTTCAGGAGAAATACGGGAGAAAGGGCGCTGTCGTAGCTAACGGATTACAGACAAACGCCACTCTTATTACCGACGAAATGGCTGCTCATCTGGCTCAATATAATTTTTTGGTGGGTGTCAGTATTGACGGTCCGGCTTTCATTCACGATAAATACAGACAGACTATAGACGGGAGGGGTTCTCACAAACAGGTAATTCGGGGCCTCGATCATTTGAGGCGGCACAAAGTAGAGTACAATGTTCTTGTTCTGGTAACTTCTGCCAACGTGGAAAAACCCAAGGAGTTATACGATTATCTTTTAGGTTTGGGAGCAAATTTTCAACAGTACATTCCGGGTGTCGAGTTTGATGAAAAAGGTAATTCGCTTCCCTATTCGATTAATGGCAGCCAGTGGGGAGACTTTCTGTGCGGGATTTACGAGGAGTGGATCAAACGGGATACGAGGAAAGTTTCGATCAGATTGTTTGATTCTGTTATTACCCTTATGGTAGATGAATATCCAAACGTCTGCCATATGGATCGGAACTGCTGCCAGTATTTCGTGGTGGAGCATAACGGCGATGTTTACCCTTGCGACTTCTTTGTTCAGACCGATTTACGTCTTGGCAGCATTATGGATTCTACGTGGGAGGATTTTTTAGACTCTCCGGTGTACAGAGATTTCGGTAAAAGAAAGAGCCGGTGGAATAAGCGCTGCCCGCAATGCCCTTATTTCAGGTACTGTGCAGGTGACTGTCCCAAACATCGCTTCTACGGCGAAGAAGAACCGACAAATTTGAGTTTCCTATGCCGGGGTTGGGAGCAGTTTTATGAGAGAGCCTTGCCGGATTTAGAAAAACTGGCCCTCCAAATTAAGACTGAGCGTGCTGCGGCTTCCCGCACAGATACCGGCGTTCTGCCGAACATACAGGAATCCGCCGGGAGAAATGATCCCTGTTTCTGTGGAAGCGGTAAAAAATTCAAACACTGCCATGGAAGGACCTAATTATTTATGATCTCCAAGGAATTTCCTCGTAATTTGCACAACGTCCGATTCTACCTTGTTGGTATAAAAGGCACAGGCATGGCAGCCCTTGCTGAGATACTTCAGGCAAGAGGCGCCCTGGTCACAGGATCTGACCGGAACGAAAAATTTTATACAGATGCAGTGCTGAAAAATCTAGGTATTCCATTTTTTGAGTCATTCAACTCAGATAATATAGGAATAGGCATAGATTGGGTCATTCACTCCACCGCGTACAACCGGGATGAAAATCCGGAGTTGAAAAAAGCTCTGGATCTGAATTTACCTATTCTAACTTATCCTGAAGCTTTGGGGCGGCTTTCCAGGCAGAGTTCCTATTGCGGCATTTCCGGAACTCACGGGAAAACCACGACAACCGCAATAGCCGGCACGCTGGTCAAATTTGCTAAACTCCCGGCGACAGTTCTCGTAGCCTCTGAGGTGCCTACTTTCGAGAATCGCTCCACATTGATTCAAGGTGATAAGTACCTGGTTGCCGAAACATGCGAGTATAAAAGGAATTTCCTGAAAATTTCACCCGATAAAATTGTTATCACAAATGTAGAGCCTGAGCATTTGGATTACTTCCGTGACCTCAACGATATTATCGATGCGTTTACTGCTTACAGTCTTTCACTCCCGGAAGGAGGGACTCTTATCTTTAATGTCGATTCTCCGGGGGTAAAAAGGGTGCTGGACCGTCTTAAAAAACGCACCGATATTAAACTTATACCCTTTGGCTTGCAGGCAGATGGACCATATCGGATTGAAGAGATTAGTATAGGCGAAGGGTTAATTCGTTTTCGACTGAAGGGATTCCATTTAGTGTACAGTATCCACATACCTGGAAGACATTCCGTATACAATGCCACGGCTGCTCTTGCCCTGGTCGGGGATATAATCGAAGCTGAAAATGAGTGCAAGGTTTCTAAGGAGACCCTGGCAGCAGGGATAGCTGCTTTTCAGGGGACACGAAGGAGGAGTGAAATTCTGGGAATTGCGGAAGGCATTCTCTTTATGGATGATTACGCTCACCATCCCACAGCTATACAAAAAACACTTAAAGGCTTGAGGGAGTTTCATCCTTCTAAGCGAATAGTTGTAGATTTTATGCCTCACCTCTATTCCCGAACCCGGTCTTTTTTTAAAGAGTTCGGAAGATGTTTTGGCGAGGCGGATAGAGTCATTCTTCATAAAATTTACTCGTCAGCCAGGGAAAGCGATTCAGGCGAGGTTTCCGGCAAGGATCTTTTTGTTGAAGTGTCGCATCAGCACTGTGACGTTGCCTATTTTAATGAGCCCATGGATGCTCTGGAATACCTGGTAAATACTCTAGAGGAAGGTGACCTGTTCATAACCATGGGAGCGGGAAATAATTGGCAGATGGGAAGGTACCTCTATCAAAGGCTTATGGAAAAGGAGGATGAAAACCGTTGAAAAGCATGACCGGATTCGGATATGGAGAGTACCGGGATGATACGATTGGTGTGCTTCTGGACCTGAAATCATACAACAATCGTTACCTGGATATAAAAGTGATTCTTAATCCCCCCCTGTCGCCTCTTGAGCCTCGCATCAGGGAATTCCTATCCTCAAGAATCAAACGGGGAAGAGTGGAAATTTATATTAAACTGACCCGATTTGAGCAGGGGACGGAGGTACTATTCGACAGGGGATTGGCCCTCTCTTATCTTAAGGCTCTGAATGATCTTGCTGAAGCTGTCGGTCTTCAGGATACGGTACGGCTTTCCCATCTTCTCAGGTGTGAGGGAATCCTTCAAGTCGAAAAGGAGTTGGATATGGAGCTATTCTGGACATGTATCTCAAGGCATCTTGAAGAAGTGTTTGAGAGCTATGAAACATCCCGCTTAAGTGAAGGCGCCGGAATAGAGACGGATATTCTCCAGCTGCTGGATGTCCTGGAGGAAAATCTTGCTTTAGTTGATGAGAAGAAGGAGGAATTGGAAAATCACATCAAGAGCACCCTCCGGGAACGTTTTAAAGAGCTGTTGGGGGAGGGTATAGATGAAAACAGGATCTATTCCGAGACGGCCCTCCTGCTCATGAAGTTCGACATACATGAAGAGGTAATGCGCCTGAAATCTCATTTAGATGGTTTCAGAAAAGCCATGAAAGGCGAAGGGGGAATCGGAAAAAACCTGGATTTTATCAGCCAGGAGTTGAATAGAGAGATCAACACCATTGCTTCTAAAAGTATGCAATTAGAAGTCCATCAATCTGTGATCCGAATGAAAAGTTCAGTCGAGAAGATAAGGGAGCAGCTGCGAAATGTTGAATGATGCCAGAATCGCGATTTCCGGTAAAAGCGGTTGTGGAAACACAACGGTATCCCGTATGGTTGCCGGGAAGCTTGGGCTGAGACTGATCAATTATACTTTTCACGATATGGCCGGGGAGATGGGAATCAGTTTCAAGGAGATGGTTGTTCTGGCAAATCGGGATATTCCTCAATATGACATCCGACTCGATAAGAAGCTTGTCTCGATGGCCCTGGCGCCCGGCTGTGTGCTTGCTTCCCGACTGGCTGTGTGGCTTTTAAAGAAGGCCGACCTGAAGGTGTATCTATTTGCATCCCCGGAAGTGCGGGCGGGAAGGATCGCAGATCGGGAAAATCAGGACTTCGGGCAGGCTCTTTCCGAAATGGTCGAAAGAGACCGGCTCGATCGCGAACGATATTTGCAGATATACGGTATTGACATTGATAAGTTTGACTTTGTCGATCAAATAATCGATGCAAACCATATCGATCAATTCTCCATTGCAGAGAAGATTGTAGACGAACTAATGGCAAATTTTTCATAATATATTGCCATAACGGTGAAGTTGCATTATATTGTATCAATAATAGAGTGAGGATAAATGATTTTACCATTGAATCTATTGATAAAGCTGCAGGGCAATATGTATGAGCTTACCTGTGCATCGATAAAGCGGGCAATACAGATCAATCTTGCCGGCGATGAAGAGCTTGAAGCCAATCGTGGGAAGATTGTCTCTACTGCTATCAAACAGATACTGACGAAAAAGGTAGAGTATCGTATCGAAGGATAATGAACCTCTCAGGGTTATTTTTCTTTTTGGACCAACGGCTGTAGGCAAAACAGACATACTCCGTCTGTGTTTTCAGAAACATGTAGAAATCATCAGTGCCGATTCGATGCAGGTCTACAGGTATATGAATATCGGTACTGCCAGACCACCGGAAAGTTTAATCAAAGCTCTTCCCCATCATTTAATTGATATCATCGATCCGGATACTCAATTTCATGTAGGAGAATTTGTCAGTAAGGCGGATGCATTGGTAAAGGATATCAGCGGCAGAGGAGCTCTTCCTGTACTTTCCGGCGGCACTGCCTTCTATTTGAAGCATTTTGCTTACGGATTACCCGGAACACCTGTCGGAGATAAGAATATCAGGGATAGGCTGAAAAGAGAGGCGGAGAGGGAAGGCCTGGATTTTCTTTACAGAAAGCTGTGTCGCATAGATCCGGATTATGCGGGTAAGATCGACTTTCGCGATCACACAAGAATAATCCGTGCCCTGGAAGTCTACAGATCGAGTGGGAAAAAACTTTCCAGCTACCGCCTGTCAAATACGCTGCGTAGTGAGTATCGCTTTCTCTTCCTGGGAATACGAAGGTCCAGAAACGAGCTTTATAGGAGAATAGACAGTCGAGTAGATGAAATGTTCGAGATGGGTCTGATAAATGAAATAAAAGCTCTTCTACGGAGAGGATATACCTGGAACGATCCGGGTCTCAAGGGAATCGGTTATAGAGAATTTTCTCTTATGTGTTTGCAGTGCCTCACGCTGGAAGATATAAAAAGCTTGATTAAAAGAAATACCCGGCGTTATGCCAAACGCCAGATACTCTTTTTTAAATCACTTCCTTCGGTGAAGTGGCTTCACCCGGAGGAAGTGAGTGCTATAAGAGAAGAGGTCAATAGCTTTTGCAGTAAAGACAGCGCCTGATATTCCGGCGCCCTTATACGCCGGATCGGTTCCTGTATTTTAGGGCGGCTTGACTTTGTTGAGCAATACAGAGATAATTGCAATGAGTACATTAGCGGTAACCGATGAACATTTATAGAAACCGAGTAAAATATTCGGAAAGGAGTGCGTTTACGTGCCTTGTGGAAAGAAAAAGAAACGGCATAAAATTGCTACACATAAAAGGAAAAAAAAGCTCAGAAAAAACAGACATAAGAAGAAGCAGTAAAAGGCTCTTCCTGCTGCTCCCTCTATTATTCGCTTTCACGGGAAGCACATACGGTCAGAGCCTTTGGTCGGCGGAATTCGACGGTTATATATCCAATACGAGGAAATTAGAAGCAGGGGATTTAATCGTAGTAAAGATTGATTCGAAATTTTCTCTGACTTACCGTTCATCCAGTATTGATTCTAAAAGTTTAACTCTCGAGTTGTCAGGCGGAGAGTTCGGAAATCTTTTCTCTTTTTTACCCGATGTGAAGACCGGGGGTGACCGAAGCATAAAGGGAACGGAGGAGCACTCTCTGACATCCAGGCTTGTGGCCAGGGTAACAGAGATAGGTTCTGACGGTCTTGCTTTCATTCAGGGCAGCCGAACTCTCGCTGTAGAAGGTAAGGAAGAATCCCTGACACTATCGGGATGGTTGGATCCCGGGGACATCACGCAGACCGGGGAAATAGAGTTTTCTCGAGTTGCCGATGCAAGAATAACCTATCGAAGTTTCCTTCAAACGTCCGGAACGGTCCTTACAGAGGAAGACATTGTAAGTATTTTGCAGGATCTGACTGCTGGCGGGGAGGCTGAAGCTGGAGTGGGGCTTACTGATGAGAAGAAGAAGGAGCTTTTTTTAGTGTACGTAAACCGTCTTGTCGACCTTATTTTTCAATAAGTTGGATTGACTTTATAAGCTTATCATGCGCTTAAGTTATGACCGATAACAACTGCGTAAATTCCTTAATAACAATATCAATCCCATAATGCTGCCGCGCGGAATGTAAATCGATGAAGCAGGAAACACATGCTTTTGGAGTGCGGGCACTGCTGTCCGCCCATAAAAAGATACGCAGGATTAAGGAGGAAAATGCTCCGTCCCTTCACGGGTATAAGCATTGGGCATCAAGCTGGCTGCTTATTGATTATATTCGATCCCGTGGATTACGACCGAACAGTCATGTTCTTGACATCGGCTGTGGATGGGGGCTGGTAGGAATTTACTGCGCAAAGAGCTTCAAGGCAGAAGTTACCGCTGTAGACAAAGATATCTCTATTTTTCCCTACCTTGATCTTCATGTGAAAATCAACAACGTGACAATTTCCATGGAGCAAAAGGGCTATAAGGAGCTTAGACAGGCTTGCTTGAAGGATATCGATGTTATACTTGGTTCGGATATATGTTTTTGGGACAGTTTGATATCGCCTCTAAAACTGCTGATACTCCGTGGACTGCGTGCAGGGATTCGAGCTGTACTCATTTCCGATCCGGGAAGAGATCCCTTTGAAGAGCTGGGTAATTATTTTGTTAAGAAAAAGATGGGAGAAATAATAGACTGGTCAACCCTTCGTCCCAACCGGATTCAGGGACGTATTTTAAGGATTGAGATAAAAAATCCACAATCCATATGGTAACTGTTGGAAACCAAAGCCAAAAGAAAGGCTTTATGTGCACAATTATATACATTGTGATAAGCTTTCATATGTCTCGAATAGTAATTTCTCGGTTTCCTGCCATCCCATGCATTTATCGGTAATAGAAACGCCGTATTCCAGTTCGGATAAATTTTCAGGAATCCTTTGACTGCCCCGTCGGATATTACTCTCCAGCATAAATCCAATAATTTCTTTCAATCCCCCGGTGCGGTTCTTGATCACGCTTTTTAACACTTCAGCCTGTCTGTCAGGATTCTTTCTGCTATTGCCATGGCTGCAGTCAACCATTAGGGTAGGGGAAAAACCGGCATTTTTCAGCATAGAAATGCACCGGATAAGGTCTGGCCGCTTGTAATTGACGCTTTTTCGGCTTCCCCGTAGAATAATGTGGGTCGTTCTGTTGCCCCTGGTATTGAGAACACACGTCCGGCCTTCCTGATCGATCCCTATAAAGCTGTGGGGATTTTGAGCTGAAAGTATAGCGTCAATCGCAATTTGTAGATTACCTTCGGTGCTATTCTTGAACCCAACCGGCATTGATAAACCGCTGGCCATATTTCGATGTGTCTGGGACTCTGTTGTTCGGGCGCCTATGGCTGCCCAGCTCAGTAAATCGTCCATATATTGCGGTACTATCGGATCGAGCATTTCAGTTGCTGCTGGAATCCCCATTCCGGTAATTTCAAGTAATAATTTTCTCGCTGTTGTAAGGCCTTCAGCGATATTGTTGCATCCATCGATATATGGATCAATAATCATTCCCCGCCAACCCAGGGATGTCCGCGGTTTTTCAAAATAAACCCGCATAACCAGATACAGCTGTTTATCAAGATCGCGCTTTAAACCTGATAAGCGTTCAGCATACTCAACAGCAGACTCAGGATCGTGGATCGAACATGGTCCGATTATGGCGAGAAAGCGGGGATCTTTTCCGGCAAGGATGTTTTTGATAACTTTCCGGCTTTCCACCACTGTTGCATTCGCCTTTTCGATAATTGGATGTTTACTCTTTAATGAAGCCGGGCTGACCAGTCGGGTTAAGTTTAATATATTTAAATCGCTGGTCTTCTCCATCGATTTTCTCCTTACAGCTCTGATATGATATTGAATGAAACGATCAGGATAATTTTTGTGGCTCTGTCTTTTCCTGCACTTTTCCTCTTGCCTCGATAGAGAGCATGTGCGCTCTCATTCCTTCCGGACGAATCAAAGAAAGGATTGTCGAACCATGAGATTGCAGAGCATCGCGAGTATATTTCACTACACTGTAGCTTCTCATGAAGTCCATGACAGTGAGGCCGGAAGAAAATCGAGCAGTTCCGCCGGTCGGAAGAATATGATTTGAGCCGCAGTAGTAATCGCCTACGGGCTCCGGGCTGTAATCTCCGACAAAAACAGCTCCCGCATTAGTAATCTGCCCGGCAACCGAATCAGAATCCCGGCACATAACTTCAACGTGCTCAGGAGCGATAGAATTGGCAGCTGCCACAGCGGTGTCTATAGAATCAACGATAAAAATATTACCAAAGGCCTTGAGTGATTGTGAACAAGCGTCGTTAAGCTCCCGGTCGCCAAGAAAACGGTTAAGATTTGATTTGATTTCCTCAGCCTTATCTCTGTGTAGGCAAAAAACAATACTGGCCTCCAGGCCGGTTCCATGCTCTGCCTGGGAAAGCATATCCGCTGCCGCATATTCAGCATTTGCCCTTTCATCGGCTATTATAACAATCTCCGATGGACCGGCCAGAGAATCGATGCCCACAGTCCCGTAGAGAAATTTCTTTGCCGTCTGGACGAAAATATTACCCGGTCCGACGATTTTATCTACCGCCTGCACACTTTCCGTACCGAACGCAAGTGCAGCGATGCCCTGTGCTCCTGAGATTTTGTAGATGTTCCTGATTCCGAGAAAATCCGCAGTGTATAGAATGGTGGGATCGATACGATTGTTTTTTGGGCTGGAAATAATGGATATGTCGGGAACCCCGGCGGTAAGAGCAGGCACGAGATTCATGTAGAGAGATGAGCTGAGCGGCGCCACACCTGCGGGAACTGTGATTCCTACACGATCGATCGGTTTGACCTTCCTTTCAAGAACCACTCCTTCGGGATATTCCACTTTATACCCTTTAATAAGCTGATACTGATGATACTTGAACAGATTATTGCAGGCTTTCTGAAGAGCCTCAGTGTAAGCAACATCCACCGTTTCACAGGCATGATCGAATTCTTCGTCTGTAACCCGCAGGCTCGTAGAAGACAGGTCAATGCCGTCATACTCCAGCATATATTCGTAAAGGGCAGCATCGCCTCGCTGCTTGACGTTATCCAGAACACTGGAAACAGTT
>CBDUZM010000046.1:0-12153 GCA_965371685.1 uncultured Spirochaetaceae bacterium
ACTCCTCGGTAAAAGCCTTGTCGGGCTGGAAATCTTCAAAATAAGACGCCTTGTGGATTATGTTTCGACACTTAAAACAGTCGATGAAAACAGGATTGGAATGTGGGGACTGAGCATGGGGGGGACATATACATTATTTACGCTTCCGGTTGAGTTGAGAATAAAAGCAGGGATAATTTCGGCTTTTTTTAACCATCGTTTAAGAAAGATGACGGTAGAAGACCCGAAATATTCATGTTACCTCCCCATTTTCCCAAGCGGCGAGGAAATGTGTTCTATTCACGGCTGGCTTAGAGAATTTACCGATTCTGACCTGGTTTCCCTTATTTGCCCGAGACCTTTGATGATTCAAACAGGGAAAGCAGATACAGTATCCTGGTGGCCGTTTGTTCTTGACGAATTTTCGAATGCTAAAAAACATTATGAAAAATTAGATATGGAAGATAGAATTGAGATGGTTCTGCACAACGGCGGTCATGAAATCCGGTATAGAGAAGGATTGGATTTTTTCAAAAGATGGTTATGAAGACGAAATATCAGAATATAGCAGGTATTATACAGGACAAGATCTCAAAAAAAATCTACCCCCCGGGCAGTAAACTTCCGGGGCTTCTCGCTCTTGCTAAAGAATACGATGTATCTGTTATTACCTCGAACCGCGCGCTGAAGGAGTTGGAGCTGATAGGCCTGGTCGAACGGCGTGAGCGAAGCGGAACGTTTGTACTGAATCAGAAAAAAAAGCTCAGGAGTATATATGCAGTCGCTGATTCCCGGCTGAGTGATGAAAATCTCCAGATCATGGACTATTGGCGCGGCGCAGTATCCCGGGCACTGGCTTTAAATATATCAATTCAAATGATCCAACTACAGGATCCCAATTTCTCTGAACTGGTCATACCGGAGCGATGTGTGGGCCGGGGTCTGATTTTTATGGGTCGCAGCGCCAGCTATCCGGCGTATGCAGCACAGTTATCAAAAATTCCACATCTCTACGCGGGGTTTGAATTGGAAGATAATGCCTCTTATGTTCTTGAAGATAGAAGGAAGGCAGTCCGGGAATTGGTCAAGGTGCTTATCGAAGACGGGTTCAAAAGGATCGGATTTATCGGCCATCTTGCATCCATTAATCACAGCCTTGCCAGAGACGGATATATGGAGGGCATTGAGCCGTTAAAACTCGGCTACAGGTATATTCGGGATGCAAACAATAAAAATATTGCAGCTGTTACCAGGGATCTCCTAACTGAAGACCTGGGTATTGATGCCGTTGTCGTTATGGGAGCTGAATTGCCTATAGCAGCCCTGCCTGTCATTTTAGCCTGCTCCCGTAAGCCTGCAATGGGTGTGCTGACTGAGAATTCCCACATCCTGCAGCTCAGTAATACTGCTTATATAGCCAGCTACAGCCAGATCGAAACCGGCAGGGTCGCTGTTGAATTACTCAACGATATAGCATTGAACAAGGTAAAGACGCCCGTTACGCTTTATACACCTTTTACTATTTTAAGGCCAGCCGAACCATAATAATATTAACCAGTGTAAAGATACTTAAACTCAAAAGACAAAATTGAAGCCCCAGCAGATCGTCTCTGGAGAGAAATCCCAAGATCGGCTGAATGAACGGGATTGCCAGCCCCCCGGCAGCCACCATAATACCCACCGCCGTTCCGCTGGATTCACGGAACCTGGCGCCGATAATGGAGACCAGTGTGGGCCAGACGCAGCCCATGCCGAAACCGATCAGTCCGATTCCGACAAGAGCGGGCACAAGGCTTGAATGGGAAAACACTGCGATCTGAGCGGCCAGGGTCAGCATCATACTCCATGACAGCAGGGAACGGTTTGAGACGCTTGGCGGCATCATTCCTACAAGAGCCCGGCTTAAGCCTTCTCCAACCCAGAATATAGTGATACAGACCGGCGCCAGCTGCGGCGAGAGCCGGAGATGCACCTCCCCGTACTTGGCCAGCCATCCGGCAGTACCCATTTCCGCCGCTACATAGATAAAAATAATGACGGCAAATAGGCGCAGGTCCCTGTTTCGAAGCAGGGTGGTAAACCCCTCCAGCGGCGCCTGTTTCCGCCGGGGTGATCCGGAACGATTTACAGCAAATCCCATAAGTAGAAAAACCGGGATCAGGGCTGCAGCCCAAAGGAAGACGGCCGGAGGGAGATCACGCTTCAGGGTGGATGTGAGGGCTATCAGAAAGGGACCGCCGGCTGCGCCTGCACTGAAGAAAATTTGGGCAAAATTGATAATGGAACGTTCCCGGTTCGGGTTCAGGTCGGAGAGAAGGGCCGAGGTTTGGCTTTCGACAGCGCCCCCACCGAGTCCGAATAGAAGCACGGAGAGTATTCTTATATGGATTCGGTTAAATAGAGCGCTGAAGGCAAAGGCCAGGGCAATGAACACGAGCCCGAGGATGATAATCAGGCGTTTGCTTGTACGATCCGCCGTGTATCCCGAGATAACCGAGCTCAGGGGAAAAAGGAAGAAGAGGGAGGAGAGGAGAAGGCCCTGCTGCAGCGGTGTTCCTCCCAACTGAGTGAGCAGCGAGGGAAAAACCTGCCCGTTTACTGCAAAAGCGAGTATAGCCAGGAAACAAAGTGTTGTGATCATCGGGGCTTATCCTTCGAACCGCATCCGTGCCAGGGCTTCGATACGCAGCAGGTCCCCTTCGATGCTTCCGTAAATACGGGGCTCGGTTTTCACCGCATGGTTAAGGATTTCCAGCGTAGCAAAGAATTGTTTTTCGTATTTCTTGAAGGCAAACTTTTTGAACAGCCTGATCATCCTTTTAAGAAGAGAGCGCCGCTCCCTGATATCTGTTTCCCCGGGAATGAGGCGAAGAAGGATGTTAATTTCCTCCTGGTTATCGCTGCAGAGACAGGCTGTCAGGCGGCTGTGCAGATCTTTCAGGCTGTCAGTAGACATCCGGTCGAACAGACAGGCAAGCTCCTCTTTTTCTCTCTGATCGATAGAAAACCGGTACAGATCCCTTATGGGAATTGCAGTGGCTTCATAGAGCAACCGGTACGAACCGGATGTTTCAAAGTGTTCTTTTATAAGCTCCGGGTAATATGACTGTTTCAGCAGCATGATAATTTTTTTCTCCAGGAGGGTACGCTCAATTTGCTCCCACGGCACATCTTTGGTTGCAACACTGCTATCCACCACCATCAGGAGCTCTAAATTATGGTTCTGCCGGGAAAGGCTCTGTTTGCCGCCCCGGTACTTGACGTAATCACTGCTATGAAGAGTGAGACGACCCCGGCGGGAAAGCAGCTCACACAGCTGCTTAAAGGGAACGATCCCCTCGGTGTTGTAGCTCAAAACGATATAACGGGCATCTATTGAATCCAGCAGCCGGCTGAAAGCAGCAGGCGCCGAAACCTTATAGCAGAAATCCGATCGAGTCTTGACCCAATCTTTCCGTATTGCCGCCTTTTCCTCCAATCTTCCATCAGCACCCATGCTGTTATTCACAGGCAGTTTGTCCCAGAGAGCGACTGTATTCAACATATGGTAGTTGCTGCCGTACTGATGGGTGGTATAGGGAGGATCGAGATAGCAGAGATCGCCGCCGTGGCGCTTTAAAAAAGCCCCGGCATCCTGCGAAAAGGCTTCGGCTCTTTCCGGACAATCCAAAAGGACAGGCCGTATCAGTTGAATATCCGCCATAATTCTTTTCAAGGCATCCCGGCTGTATCCGCCAAATCCTCGATGGTATGCCTTGAAAACGCCGGAAGTGTTTGTGTGGGTGGCGCACTGATAGAGGAGCATGGAGAGGAGAACCATCTTTTCCCTGTATACTGTCCCGGTCGACTCGAAACCCGGATACCACTCCTCTATCCTGTTACGGATCGCGTCTATCCGCCTTCCGTTCTCTGCAGTATAGAAGAGACGTTCCCGGCGGTAATCCGCCTCGGCCGTGCTCCTGGGGGAATAGTACTTTGATATATAGTCTTCTCCATCCTGCGGAGCTGTCAGGGAGTTTAACTTATTGATCACTCCCTCTATACCGCCCCTCTCCCGAAAGAACCCGGACAGCTCTCGTTTCTCTACAGTGAGATGGCAGGTATTGATGGCCATGGTGTAGAATTCCCAGTCATTGGCAAGAACCTTGAATCCCATTAAACGGGCCAGGCGCGAAACCGATCCGGATCCGGCAAAGGGATCGAGAAATGTTCTGATCCGATGCCTGCTGTTCAATTCGGAAAAAACACCGGCAAGGAAACCGAGAAGAGCACGTTTATTGCCGATGTAGGCGATCAGCTGTTGAGTCAGATAGGAACTATCCTTCAGCCTGACCACATCGGGTATGTTAAAACCGGGTAGTGTGGGGTTATCCATCTGAGCCCCATGCTAATGGATTACATTGAAAAGCACAATCCGGTATATTGATCCTATACCGGGCAACTGTTATCTTTAGTACCATGAGCTCGAAAAAAATCCTGTCTCTGCTTTCTGAGGTGTCCTATCTGAAGCTCCGTGGATCTGCAGACACCAAAATCAAGGGTCTGACTTACGATTCAAGAGATGTAGAGAAAGGTTTCATGTTTTTCGCCCATAAAGGAATCCACACAGACGGTCACCTCTACATCGAGAACGCGTTGAACCGTGGCGCCGCAGTCATCGTTCACTCTCAAGATCTTCCCTCTTACAGGAAAAGCACGATCTACATAAAGGTAAGGGACACGCGAGCGGCTCTTTCCGGGATCGCCGGCGCTTTCTACGATTTTCCATCGAGATTCATGACAGTCATCGGTGTAACAGGGACAGACGGCAAGAGCACGACCGTCTGGTTTATCCAGCAGCTCCTCGAGGCGCTGGGTAAAAAATCCGGCTTCATATCCACTGTCTGGATCAATTCCGGCACGGGTTTGAGGAAAAATCCCTTCCGCCAGTCTACGCCGGAAGCTGCGGAAATCCAGGGATTTCTTGCCGAAATGCATAAAAACGGCTGTGACTACGCTGTTGTCGAAGCCACATCCCACGGCCTTTCTGCACAATCCTGCCGCCTGGCTGACGTTGCGTTCGATGTGGGAGTATTCACCAATGTAACCCATGAACATCTCGAGTTTCACGGAAACCTCGAGCAGTACCGAAATGACAAGGCCAATCTCTTCCGGATGCTGGGAAAGATAGTGAAAGATCCTGCCGACCGGGGGGGACAGGCGCCGGATGGAAAGCCGTTGTCCAAATCAATCAGCTTTGGCGTGGTCAACAGGGACGATCCCCATTACCGGCTCTTTATGGAAGCCGGGGGGCAGCCGGTCTACACATACAGTCTGGAGTATCCTGAAGCGGATCTCTTTATATCGGATGCGCAGGCAGATGACGCAGGTTCACGATTCCAACTGCATCTTGCCGGCGAGACAGCGGAAGGAAGGATAATGCTGCCCGGACTTTACAATACTGCAAATGCGGCAGCCGCCGTTCTAACGGTAAGCAGGCTTCTTTCCCTGCCTTTAAGCAGGATAGCTCCCCTCGTCGGTCGTTTGAAGGGGGTGAAAGGACGCTACAAAGAACTGAACCAGGGCCAGCCGTTCAGGGTAATCGTCGACTACGCCCACACGCCGGGTGCGTTCGACAAGGTGCTCCCCATGATGAAATCGCAGACCCGAGGCAGGTTGATTGCCGTTTTCGGCTCCGCCGGAGAGAGGGACAGGAAAAAACGACCTTTACAGGGAAGGATCGCTTCTCAGCACGCCGATATCGTGATTCTAACAGATGAAGATCCCCGCCTGGAAGACAGGATGAGCATTCTCGAAGACATTGCCGGAGGTTGTGTAAATTCCGTACGGGAGAAGAATCTCTTCCTCGAACCGGACCGGGGGAAAGCGATCAGAAAAGCCTTGAAAATGGCCCGGGCCGGAGACACTGTGCTCTGCCTGGGAAAGGGGCATGAAGCAAGTATTATTTATCCTGACGGCCCCATGGATTGGGATGAGGTGACCGTCACCGAGCAGCTGTTAGAGGAAGTTATGCGGGAATAGAGCCTGATTGAGCCTTGATGCCCCTTACCAGTGTTCGTACGACACAATCCTTCTTAAAGTTTTTCGAGACTGAAGCTCCGGTTCATGATCGTAGTAGCCAAAAAGAATGAGCAGCACCACTTTCATCGAATAGGGGATGTTTAACAGATCCTTTATTTCATGTTCGTCATAGGTAGTCACTACACACGAACCAAGTCCTTCTCTGGTTGCTTGAAGGAGCATAGACGAAGCGGCGAAAGCAATATCGATTGGATAGGAAAGCTCTCCATTGGGCATTCTATAATAGATATTAGTCGTACAGGCAGCCACTATGACCGGGGCCTGTCCAACATGCTCCTGCCCGAATGCAGCTTCCTTGATCTTATTCTTAAGGGAAGCATTCTGCACAACAATAAACCTCCATTCCTGCCTGTTCTTGGCTGAAGGAGCAAGCTGCGCCGCTTTGAGGATTCTGTCAAGCTTATTTTTTCCCACCGCTTTTGTGTTGAATTTCCTGATGCTTCTACGTTCCAGCAATTCCGGCATTATATCTGATTTTGAATTTTCCATTTTACTCTCAATAACTATTGTATTTATCCGGGCGGTTTATGCAATCGTCAGCAACTGCATTGCTATTCACGCAGCGCTCGAAGAGCCGAGAAATCCTCATCAGTCAAGGCGGAATAGGGAAAAATCATCACCCCCTCAGCTCCCTGGCGCCGGACAGCCTCTATCTGTTCAATAAAAGGCCCGGTGCTGAGAGAAGAACGGGAACTGTTCTTTCCGATACCTTCCCAATCTTCACAGTTTCCTTTTAAGTGAGCCAGGTGCGTTGTTGTTCTCTTCTTCAGCATCAACAGGCTGTTGGTATAGCTCATCGGGGTAACAGCTGTCACCAGCCCCTTTTCCGCCCATTCTGCCCAGTCCTGACCCTGGTTAACAATGCATTCCGGATAGTCTGCGAATACCGCTGCTGTCAGAGACTTATTCCTCTTGCGCGCTAAACATGAGAGTTCCTCCACAAACTTTCTGACGCATCCGACTCGCCATTCAACCCAGGCCACCCAGGCAGGATGTTTGCGATTTCTGCCCCTTTGGGAACTTTCGTCATAACCGGAAAACCTGCCTATATCCACTGGATCAGTTCCCGTCTTCTCCTTGAATTGGGACCGGCACCTTGGACAGAAACACACGTTATCAAGATTGTAGCGAATGTAGTCCATGTGAATCCCATCCACATCGTAGTTGTCCATAATTTCCCGGAAAATACTTAGCTTATACTCCCGGACTTTTTCGGATGCCGGGCACGCCCAGGGAGTAGGCTCGCCGTCTATCGTCATCGCCGACAAGCTGCTGTCCCTTTGAATCAAGGCCGATTTCTCTCCCTCCGGAAAAACGCACACCTGGGCATAAACTTTCAACCCCGCCGCCCTCGCTTTCTGTATGATCAGTGCCAGAGGGTCCCAATTCTCAAATTGGGGGGCAACATGTGCTATCCGGCTGTGGTAAAACGCCTCGCCGTGTATCATTGCAAATGGTAAAAGGATATCAAACCCGGCCAGGTTATCTACCATCTTTGCTACTGTATCCGGCCCATCAGCATGATCGCTATTCGGGTGGGTGGTAACGGTCATTGTAAAACCCGACATTTTTATCTCTCCCTGTATAAATCTGATTCAATATTACATTACAGGAATTCATGCCGCATTGCAAATCAATATTTGACATAATAATGATGTTGATGTAATATTAATGTCATGAGAAGAACCCAAATTCAACTGCCCGATGTGCTTTACGATCGGTTAAAAGTCCTTGCAAAGAACGAAGAGACATCACTTGCAGAGATAATACGAAGGGCAGCGGAGTATATGCTTTTACTTCATCCGGAGCATGAAAATACCCAAAAGGATTGGAATCCGCCGGCGCCGGAAGACCTTGGAGAGTTCAGGAGTCACGAATCGGACTGGAGAATCCTTGCGAATGAATGAACCGCATATAACCCAATGACATCCTGCGACACGAATATTCTACTACATGCTTACAATATACAAAGCCCCTTCCATCAAGCATCAAGGAATTTTTTACATAAATATGCCAAACAACGAGATTTTGTTATATGCGAGCTTGTATTAATAGAATTCTATGTATTATTAAGAAATCCTGCAGTAGTCAGCAAACCTCTTTCTGCTGAAAAGGCAGTCGAAGTTTGCCGGCAATACCGCACAAATAAAAATTGGGGTGTTATCGATTACCCGGGCAATATAATGAAAGATATATGGAAGCGTGCTGCAATTCCCAACACAAGCAGACGTACGATTTTCGATGCCCGCCTTGCTTTGACCCTCAGATATCACGGCGTTACGGAATTTGCTACCAGCAACGAAAAACATTTCCAAAATTACGGTTTCACAAAAATCTGGAATCCATTAGGCTGATAGCCGGGCATGTATAATATTCAAGCAATTGCAAAGGCAGCCTTTCCGACGCTAATCTTACTTCTGGTCTTACTTCTGGCGCCGGCTTTTCCCGGCATATCTCAGATCAGCCAATCGGAAATAAATACCAACCCTGATTCTCTATACAATGCCGCGGATGCTGAACTCCTCGATTCCTTCTATCCGCGGCTGGAAGCCTCTGAAGGGGAGAATGCTCTTTTTCAACACCTGGAGAAAAAGCTCTCCAGCCTCGATATCTCCTATAACACTATGAACTTCGCCGATACCGAGACCTTTCACTCATTCTCCTCTTCTCTGGAGGTAACAATTGCAGGGGAAAAAGCGGATACCCTGATCGTCTGCGTTCCACTCGATCATCCTGAAGGCCGGAGCGGGGAGCTCAGTGGCACGGTTAATATCATACTGGCCTTAAGGTGGCTCGAACATGCTCGAAAGAGGAAGCTCCCTCTCTCACTGAAAATATTATTTTTGGGCGCCGAACATGGCGAAGAGGATGATTATCCAATGGGAAGCCGGCTTTTTCTTGAAAATTTTTATCCGGAATTTCCGCTAATGGTTCTTTACCTGAATATGAAAAAGATACCCAGCAGAATAATCATACGGGAAGCAGGCGACAGGATAGTCTCTCCCGAATGGCTGACAGCCGGTTCTATTAAGGCCTTGAAGGCAAACGATATTTCCTTTCGCACCAGCGGAGTTGAAAACCAGCTCTATAGAATGGGTCTAAAAAAAGAACAACCTATCATAAATCCCTACCTAAGAGCGGGCTATCCGGCCCTCGCCCTGGAAGGGGAGTATGATCCCGTTTCGGACGAAGAGGGTGAAGCCTGGCTCGCAGCCATGGATTTGTTCTTCGGGCATTTCATGGAAAGTTTCAATGAAGGCATACCTGAAAGCTGGGACCGCCATTACCTTCTTTTTCAAATCAGGAGTTTTTTTCTCATTATCCCCGAATTTGTTTACCTGATACTCCTGGCTGTTGTCATGGGGCTTTCTATACTCGTCGTCCAGATTTTCTACAAACGATTCCTTGTGTATCTGAAATGGGTAATAAAAAACGCCTGGTTTCTGTTGATTATCTTCGGCATCTGCTTCATCTTTCTTTTCTGTGCCTCAATCTCCATTGAAGGCATAATTGGCTTGAGAAACAATCAGGAACTCTGGAAAAACCAAATCCTGCTGTTTGCCATTTTCAAATTTTCCTTCTTCGGCCTGTTCTGGATGCTGATTACACCGCTGAGAAGACGGCTTCCCTATACGAGGAATAAAAAATTCTACTCATCTTCGGCGCTTCTTTTCCTCTTCCTGGACATGATTATCCTTTCTATTTTTAATATTTCCTTCTCATATTACTTCCTTTGGGCTTATTTTTTCATCCTCCTCTTTATCCTCTTCAGAAATCGCTTTCTCAAGCTGTTATTCCTCATCCTCGCCCCCCTCTGGCTCGTAATAGTGAGTATAGACCTTTTTATCAACCCCGAGCTGGAATTCTTTCGTATTGTTCTTCTGTCCGGATACCGCGGCAACCTCCTGCTAAGCGTTTTTCTTTTACCTTTCATCTTACTACTGGTCAAGCTGCCCCTGCTCTTCCCTTCTTCCGGGCTGCGGAGATTATTGGTGCGTAGGGTGGGAATCGTTTTATCAGGTCTTTCCCTTGCCGGGCTTATCACTTATGCCCTTATCTTCTCCCCTTACAGCTCAGAAAACCCCCAGGAGATCAGTGTTGTAAACACGATTGAAGCTGATCGAAAAAAGAACAGCATAGAATTTACCGGCGCAGCCTCCCTTGGAAGTATAAGCTTGTGGGATGAAGAAGGTGTTCACAGGCTGTACACTAATGATAAAAGGCTCACCCTTAACCGGGAAGAGACACACCGACTTCTCACCATAGAGAGCATTAGCTCACAAATTCTGGACAGGAATAATCTCCAGCTTCTGTTTAACTCGATAGGCAGACCTTACAGAATGAGCTTTCTCCTCTCCTCGGAACAGGACTTTATCCTTTTCGACGCCAACTTTCCCTTTGTAAGAGAGGTGGATAGAGAATCGCCCCGGGTAACCTATCATCTTCTTGTGGGAAAACATCCTCCCAACCCACTTCCCCTTATCCTAACACTGCCGGATGGTAACAGGTATAACCTTTCTGTCAGGATTATTTATCGGGAACCACCCTTCACCTTCCGGCTATACGGAAAAGATAAAAAATTCTCCACCGAAGTAATTTACCACCTGGATATGCCCCTATGAACAGGATTATTTTCCATGTGGATGTCGATGCTTTCTACGCATCCGTGGAACAGAGAGATAATCCGAACCTGATAGGGAAACCCGTCATTGTGGGTGCTCTCCCGGGACATAGAGGCGTCGTTTCCGCCTGTTCCTACGAGGCAAGACGCTACGGCATCAGGTCGGCCATGCCCATATCCGAAGCCTGCCGCAGATGCCCTGAAGGCGCCTTTCTTCCTGTGAGAATGAGCAGATATATCGAAGTATCGCGAAGCATTATGTCTGTCCTAAAAAGTTATTCGCCGGAATTTAACCAGATATCAATTGATGAAGCCTGCCTTGACCTTTCAGGCACAGAGCGTCTGTACGGTCCACCTCAACAGGTAGCCCGGAGGATGAAGGATGAAATTAAATCCAGGGAACAGCTGACAATTTCCATTGGCATAGCTCCCAACAACTATCTCGCCAAACTCGCCTCTGAAGCGTGCAAGCCCGACGGTATCCTTTCTGTCGAGGAGGGCAAGGAGACTGAATTCCTCGACACCCTGGAGCTCAAAGACCTTTGGGGGGTGGGTAAGAAGACCCTCTCGAGGCTTTTTGAGCTCAATATAACCACCATTCCCCTGCTGCGGTCTTTTTCAGAGGATATTCTCAAGTCCATGATGGGAGGAGCGGCCGGTCATTTCCTCTATTCCGTAGCAAGAGGACTCGATTCCGGAAATAGACCGGAAAAACCCAAAAGCCACTCAATAAGCAGTGAAGTGACCTTCGAGACAGATAAAAAAGATGCTGAAAGTCTGAAACGAGTGCTCCTGGAACTGGCCCAGCAGGTAATGGGGCGCCTAATCGACGAAGATCTGAGGTCGCATACCCTCTTTATCAAGGTAAGATTCCATGACTTCTCCACAGTCAATGCCCAGAAAACAGAAAAACATTGGATAAGCTCTTCAGAGGAAATGTATAAGATCGCTCTGGATCTTTTTAAAAAGAAGTGGAGAAATCATACACCTGTCCGCCTGATAGGGCTTGGCGTTTCCGGCGTAGTCGGCTGCGATACAGAACATCAACTGGAACTCTTCGAAGACAGGGACGGCAAGAAAAAGAAAGTGGAAGAGACCGTGACACGCCTGAGAAAGAAAACGGGAATTAAGCTTACAAGGGCCAGTCTACTTCCGGCCAGAAAGGAATCGGGCAGCGATCCAGCGGAATAGAAAATCAGGAAAATCCGGAACGAACCGCTTTTCGGGCGAAGTAGCCCCATCGGGTAAATCGTTAACGGCAGATTGGTAAATGTGATTGGCCTGCGAAAACAGTTTCACCGTATAATCAGAATGACCGGATTCTTCAAGAATCTTGAGCAGAAAAGCGCTGTTCTGCGAAAAGGGAACCAGGTTATCCGATCCACCCCAAACGGCCAGTATCGGGCAGGGCAAACTCATAAACCCTTTTAGAGGACTTGATAAAAGGATAAGAAAAGCCGTATCTTCCTGCT
>CBDUZM010000047.1:0-12074 GCA_965371685.1 uncultured Spirochaetaceae bacterium
ACGGCAGTTATCCCTATGAGTACTCCTACTACCCGGCTACGGAGTATACCCTTAAAGACGGCACTCCCATGGTTCTTGAATATGCGGACAACTATATCGGATATCTATACGGGGAAAACAACCTGGCTTTTCTCTTCGACTATTCCCATACCGTATTAGGCATTGACCTTTACACTTCCCTGGAATATGTGATTTCGGGCAGCAAATCGCCGGCCAATCCGTGGCAGGAGTACGCAGATTTTCCCGATTATAAAAATCAGACCGGCGGGGGAACCATAATGCTCGACGACCCTGTCCTTGAGCACAGGATAGTGAGCCGGTTGAACCTTGCACGCCGGTTAGGGAATTTCATTCTCTATCTGAACATGAAACTGGGCGGCGCATTCAACAAGCTCGATCTGGAACCTGATGCAGGCGGCGCCTCTATCTTCCGCCCTCAGGCGGGAGTTCACGAGCTCATCCTTCACCTTACATTCGGAGTAACCTATCTCTGGAGAATCAATTAAGTAAACGCTGCACGTCCGATTAAACTGCAGCCTTTACCTTATCCGCAAGGCTTGTTTTTATTCTCCGGCCGTTCTCAGTCTGTCAGCCTTTCAGCACCAGGCTGAAAGTTCCCTTGACGGGCCCCTGGGTGAATTGGCCTTTAATTCCATTATCAGACAACACGCCGTCAAATTTCGCATTACCAGTGTCGATCTCCACTTCGAAGTGAATCTTCGGCGTATCAAATCGGATATCAACGAGCTTCACGCCTTCTTTCCCCTGCTCGGGGATGTCGATAATGCCGGTCAATACAGGCTTGGATGAAAAAACCACACTAATTTTGTATTCAACTCCGACAGCCTTAACCGAACCAATCCACTTTCCATCCAGATCGCCGCTTGTTTCACTGTATTCGGACGGAGTACCGGCAGGCGCCGGCGGAAGCGATTGGCAGCCGGCAAGCAGGATTAGAACGCACAATACCTTGACTGATATAAGCGTAGTGGTATATAACCTTTTCATTTTCATGGCTATATTATACCACTCAACTTTTTCCCTTTTCAAGAGCAGATATATTTGAGGTTGTTTTTTCTCTTTTTTTCGTTGCAGAACTCAAAAAAATAGAATAAAATGTGTTAAATGAAATAACAGACGGAGGTGACAAATATGAGCGACCATGTAGCCTACTGTGTGAAATGCAAGGCCAAGCGGACCATGAAAGATTCAAGGGTTGAGACCAATGCCAAGGGACGCCGCCTGGCAAAAGGAATCTGCCCGGAATGCGGCACCAAGATGAACCTGTTCCTCAAATCTGAGAAATAAGTTCACAGCGAGTACAAACAGGCTCTTCTCGCCCATCATATAATCTCTTTACATTTTCCCTCGGGAAGTACTTTAATGGGAAAAGATAGGGTATCCTGTCAACCGGTGTGGAGCGCAGCGGAGAGAAATCCTTGCCATTTGAGGGTAAAATACAGTAAACTATAATCAGTTGATTGTGATAGGAGGATAATTTTATGGAGATTGATCCTGTTGAACCTCTGCCTGTAACACCTCCACCGCCTGAACCACTGGAAGAAGAACCACCCGTGCAGCAAGAAGAAGCCCCGGAGGACTCTTCCAAAACCCCGCCGCCATCTGAAGAAACAGGCAAAGTAATAGACGAGTACGTCTGATAAGACCAAATGGAAAAGAAAATATTTATCGCCTCCACCGAACAGCGCAGCGGCAAGAGCCTGATAACCATTGGACTGATAAATGCCCTTCAAGGCATTGTCCCAAGCGTGGGCTACATGAAACCCATCGGACAGAGGTACAGGTCCATGCGTCATGTGGATGAAGATGCTGTGCTGATAAAAGAGATATTCGGTCTTACCGACGCACTTACAGATATCAACCCTACCTCCATGGCGGATGCCGACGAGGACAAGGATGAACTGTTTGAGAAGATTTTCGATGCCTGCAAGAGACTTGCAAAGGGCAAAGATCTGATCGTAATCGAAGGCACGGATTACACCAGTGCAATATCCGTACTGGAATTCGATATTAATGCAGAGCTTGCAAACAACCTTCAGGCGCCCGTTCTCCTCGTTACCAACGGATTAGGTAAGTCGGTGGATGAAGTCGTCCGTTCCGTAACAGAAGTCAGCGATTCCTTCAAAGAGACAGGATGTAACCTTCTTGGAACGGTAATCAACCGCTATTCTTCCGAAAATCTGGAAAAAGAGACAATAAAAATCGGTTCTCTCCTCGAAAAGAAGGATATAACGCTTTTCGGCGTGGTGCCGAACAACCCCACCCTTTCGGGACCCAGATTGAGTGAAGTGGTCAAGAAACTGAAAGCCGAAATCATCTACAGGGGCGATGATCTTTCCAGGATTGTGACTGATATAAAAGTCCTTGCCATGACTCCGGAAAATGCTCTGGGATATATGAAAGGCCGGGAGGGATCTCTCCTCATCACGCCGGGTGACAGGATTGAGCTCATAGTCACGACTCTCCTGGCGCAGAAGTCCATCTTTTACCCTCAATACTCCGGCCTTATCCTGACCGGAGGGCTTCTTCCGGGAGAAAACGTACAGAAACTGGTCGCCGGTATTGTGGATACGGGACTTACCGTTGCATCGGTCAAGGAAGACACTTTCTTGACGGCGCTCCGGGTCAACGAAATTACCGGCGAGATTACTCAAGATGATCGGGAAAAGATAGAGCTTGCCAGCCAGCTGGTGGAAAAGCATATCGATATCGACCGCATATACCATCAACTCGGTACGATCAAATCCGATTCCACAACGCCGCGTATGTTTCAATACCGGATTCTTGAAATGGCCAGGGCGGAAAAAAAGCACATAGTGCTTCCCGAAGGAACCGAGAGGAGAATTATACAGGCAACGGCTGAATGCCTGAACAGAGAGATCTGCGATATCACCCTTCTGGGCAATAAAGAAAAAATCAAAGAAATCAGTATGAGTATGGGCGCGGATATCGATCGAGCCAATATTTTGGATCCTATGAACGCCGATAAAACCATTCTCGCGGAATATGCCGAGACCCTTTACCAGCTGCGGAAGCACAAGGGGGTGACAAAAGAAATGGCCCGGGACACGGTGCTGGACCCCATCTATTTTGCCACGATGATGGTGTACATGGACCATGCCGACGGTTTCGTATCGGGCTCGACACATTCCACTGCAGATACCCTCGGACCGGTACTCCGGGTCATAAAGACCAAGAAGGGAACTTCTCTCGCCTCCAGCATATTTTTCATGTGCATGCCGGACAAGGTCCTGGTATATGGAGACTGCGCACTTGTAGAGAATCCCACAGCCGAGCAGCTGGCCGCTATCGCTATTACCAGCGCAGAGACCGCCCAATCCTTCGGCATTACGCCCATAGTCGCCATGCTTTCCTACTCCACAGGCGAATCGGGTAAAGGGAAGGATGTGGATAAGGTAAGAAAGGCTGCGCAGATAGCCAAAAAGAATCGGCCCGACCTCCTTATCGACGGACCTATTCAATACGATGCCGCCTTCTCCGAGGAAGTGGCAAAGATTAAGACAAAAGAGAGCGGCGTGGCGGGTAGAGCAACGGTTTATATATTCCCGGATTTGGATTCGGGGAACACCGCTTATAAAGCCGTTCAGCGCTCGGCGAAAGTCCCCGCCATCGGTCCTGTTCTTCAGGGTCTAAAAAAACCGGCCAACGATCTCAGCAGGGGCGCCAATGTGATGGATATATTCTATACTATTGCCATCACGGCGATACAGGCCCAGTATAAATAAAGGGAAGGTCGTGAATAAAGTAAACTCATCGCTATTATGAAATATTATCTCGGACTCGACATAGGCTCCATCTCCATCAACACGGTGATTATGGACGATGACAGCCATATTGTGGAAGAGCACTACCACTACTGCCACGGAAAACCGTTTCATCTTTTAAAAGATATTCTCACAACTGTTCTGGGAAAGTATGGTAAAGATAATATCGATACTGTCGCAGTTACAGGCAGCGGGGGCAAGCTGGCAGCCGAGCTCATCGGCGGGCACTTTGTGAACGAAATTGTCGCCCAGTCCACTTCCGTGGCGCATCTCTACCCTCAGGCGAAAACCGTGATTGAGATGGGGGGTGAGGATTCCAAGCTTATTTATATGGAAAACATCGACGACAGCTCTCGGTTGTCGGACTTTGCCATGAACAGCATCTGTGCCGCCGGCACAGGATCTTTCCTCGATCAGCAGGCAAAGAGGCTGGGTATTTCCATCGAAGGCGAATTCGGCAGCCTATCGCTCAAATCGAAGGATCCGCCGCGCATCGCGGGAAGGTGCAGCGTTTTTGCAAAGAGCGACATGATCCATCTTCAGCAGATCGCCACGCCTGTTTACGACATTGTCGCCGGTCTCTGTTTTGCGGTAGCGCGTAACTTTAAAAGCAACCTGGCAAAAGGAAAGGAGCTCGATGCTCCTGTTGTTTTCCAGGGCGGGGTGGCTGCAAACGCCGGAATGGTAAGGGCTTTCCGGGAGATATTGAATATTTCCGACAACAGGTTCATCGTCCCTGAACATTTCGCTTCAATGGGCGCCATCGGAAGCCTTTACCACATACTGGAGCATCCCCTGGAAGAAGGAGAAAAGAAATCCCTACGCGGCTTAGAGGGGTTGATAAAGTATTTGAAGGAAAGCGGCGGGGAGGAAAAACCGCTCGAACCCCTCAGTCCACCTTCTTGTGAATACAGGAAAGAGGTGGTCTTTAACGGTAAAGCCGGAAAAAAGCTGGAAGTCTATCTGGGCCTCGATGTGGGGTCTCTAAGCACCAATGTGGTGCTGATCGATAAGGAAAACAACGTTGTCTCCCGCCGCTATCTTCCCACCGCGGGAAAGCCGCTGGAAGCTATCCGAAAGGGCCTTGCCGAAATAGCGGAAGAGGTGGGCGACCGTGTCACTGTCATGGCAGCTGGAACCACTGGGTCGGGCCGCTATCTGACGGGCGATTTTATCGGAGCGGATACGATCCAGAATGAGATAACGGCCCAGGCCACAGCCGCAATTTACTACGATCCATTGGTGGATACGGTTTTCGAGATCGGTGGTCAGGATTCCAAATTTATAAGTATTGATGACGGTGTTATCGTGGATTTCGAGATGAACAAGGTGTGCGCCGCGGGCACCGGATCTTTTCTGGAAGAACAGGCGGAAAAGCTCGATATCAACATAGTCGAAGAATTCGGCGATATGGCCCTGGGAGCGGAAAAACCGGCCAGGCTCGGAGACCGCTGTACGGTTTTTATGGAATCGGACCTCAATTCCCACCAGCAGAAAGGCGTATCGAAAGAAAATCTGGTCGGCGGGCTGGCCTATTCCATCGTCCACAACTATCTCCAAAAGGTGGTTGGAAACAAACGCGTCGGTAATCACATACTCTTTCAAGGCGGAGTTACCAACAACAGGGCTGTCGTATCGGCCTTTGAGAAAGTAACGGGAAAGTCCATATTCGTTCCCCCTCATTTTGATGTAACAGGCGCTATTGGAATGGCTATGCTTGCCAGAGAGATCGTGAGAAACGGAAAAAAAACCCGTTTCAAGGGATTCGATATCAGCAGGATTCCCTATTCCATGGGGAAATTTACATGTAAAAGCTGCTCCAACCAGTGCGAGATACGAAAGGTCGTGATCGAAGGGGAGCGGAAACCTCTCTTTTACGGGGGCCGATGCGAACGCTATGAAGTGCCGGAAAGAAAAGGCAAGGGCAAGGGAATCCCCAACCTCTTCCTTGAACGGACAGAACTCCTTATGGGAGACTACCAGGAAGAACCCGAGGATGACAGACCCACCATAGGTATTCCGAGAGGGCTAATGGTATTTTATCAGCAGTTCCCCTTTTGGAGAACTTTTTTCAGTGAATTGGGATTTCGGGTTGTGCTTTCCAGCCCGTCTGACCTTCAGCTTGTCACAAAATCCCTCGAAATGCTTTTGGCGGAAACCTGTTTCCCTGTGGAAGTCATGTTCGGGCATGTTAACGACCTCTTTGAAAAAAAAGTGGATTACGTATTCATTCCCTTTGTCATCAACAACCAGGCTGATAAAGACAATCCGACGCTCAATTTCAACTGCCCCTGGATACAGACCTATCCGTTCATGATACGCAGCTCCCTGAAAGGAGATCCCCGGCAGGAAAAACTCCTCATTCCCACATTACAGTTCAGGTATTTCGACCGGGTTCTGAAGCCCGAGATCGCCCTCTTTATGAAAGAAAAATTAGGTATTAAAAAGCAAGACACTTTGAAGGCGATTGAGCGGGCAGTCGAGGCGCAGGACGGCTTCGAATCGGGTGTCAGGAAACGGGGGAAGGAAGTGCTGAACAATCTCCCCAGGGACAAGAGAGCCTTTGTCGTTCTCGGCCGGCCGTACAATACGAGCGATCCTGGGCTGAATTTGCATCTGATAGAAAAGCTCATTAATCTGGATGTCCTGCCCATACCCGTCGATTTCCTGCCGCTCGGCCGGCAGAATATCTTCGAAGATTATCCAATGATGTACTGGGCCAACGGGCGCAAGATCCTCGAGGCTTCACGCATTGTTGCAGACGATAAAAGATTCTACGCCGTTTATATTGGCAATTTTCGATGCGGTCCCGATTCTTTCATCCTGCACTACCTGCGAAAAGAGATGCAGGGAAAGCCCCATCTTCAACTCGAGGTGGATGAACACAGCGCCGATGCAGGCATGATTACCCGCTGCGAGGCTTTTCTCGACAGCCTAAAGGGCCACGAAGTAACTAAAAAGAGAGAAGAGCAGGCGGCGCCTTCTTTAATAAAGAGCAGCAACGGAAGGAAAAGGACGATTTACTTCCCATATATGTGCAATATCGCCTATGCGCTTGCCGCTGCCGTCAGGAGCTGTGGAGTAGACTCCGAGGTGCTCCCCATGCAGGACGAGAGAGACCTCGAGTTAGGAAGGATGTACACCTCCTCCCGGGAGTGTTTTCCCATGATCTGCACAACGGGGAGCTTCCTTAAAAAGCTTGAAGAGCCCGGTTTCGACCCCCGGAAGGTGAGTTTTTTCATGCCCGATCATAACGGGCCGTGCCGGTTCGGACAGTACCGAAAGCTCCAGAGAATTATCTTCAATCGCCTCGGTTATCATGATGTGAATATTCTGTCGCCCAGCAATACAACCTGCTACACCGAGATGTCCGCGGGACATCCCAATAAATTCCGAATAAACGCCTGGCGCGGTCTCGTGGCCAGCGAAATGCTCAGGAAGATGCTCCAGGAAAGAAAGCCGTACGAAAAAGAGACAGGAGAAACGGAAAGGGTGTATCATTACTGGCTCGATCAGGTGGTTGCATGTATAGAGAAAGGAGGCAGGCGTCTGAAGAGCATCCTGGCTGCCGCCGGTAAAGCCTTTACCGATATTCCTTTGACCGACGGCCCCAGGAAGCCGGTAATTGTCATTGTCGGAGAGATATTCATGCGGGACAATTCCTTCTGCAACGGTTTCGTCGTGGAGCGCCTGGAGGATCTCGGGGCAGAGACGGTCATGGCTTCGGTGCGGGAATGGATAACTTACTCCACGTACCGATACGGCCGCGACAGCAAATGGCAGGGAAACTTGAAAGGTTTCGTCCATTCCAGGATTCTCGAAACCGTACAGTCCGCTATCGAAAATTCGATCATAAATACCGTGAGACATATAGTGGAAATGTCGAGAGAGCCTCATCTCAAGGAAATCCTGCATGCCTCCGAGCCGTACCTGGGCAGGCACTACGACGGCGATCCGCCCATGGCCCTCGGCTGCGCAGCGATACTCTGTAAAACAGGGATCTCAGGTGTGGTCAACATACTTCCCTTTACATGCCAGCCGGGTACGTTCATATCTTCGGTGTCGGGCGCCTTCCGCAAGGATCATGACAACATCCCCTGGGTCGATGTTGCCTACGACGGCCAGAAAGATACCGGATTAGAGACAAGGTTTCAGGCTTTCATGCACCAGGCCAAGGAGTTCTGCCGCTCTAAAGGATTTGACGCACCGAGAGAATGGTCAGAATGAAGCTTCGGCGCTAAAAAAATCGTGGGGATTACGCCAGGCTGCGCCTTTGCCTGTTCAGATTAAAGCCGTACCAGTCTTTTTTCTTTTCCATCAGGATATAGATTATATAGGAGAGCATTATACCGCCCACTATATCAATGGAATAGTGGCCGCGGGACAGGATCAGGGTCACGACTTCTAATACACACATAATACCGGCGATCCACTTATAAACAGGCGCCGTTTCCCGATCGATCATCAGAAAGATAATTGCAGCAAGGCCTGCATGACCGGATGGAAACATGCCGTGCTGCTTAAGGTTAATCACCTCGAAAATCCCGTAGGAGGATAGATTTCCTGTCGGACGCCCCAGCGGGGTCAGTATCATCAGAGCCGCCCTGCCTAAGTACACGAAGGCATTCATACAGAAATAGTACGGTACCTTATCTCTGTGGTGCGATAATATATAGATGAAAATTATAACGATTGATACCATCATGATGGGGTCCGTCAGATACTGCATCCAGGCAATGTCAGGCAGAATAGTAAAGAGAAAGTCCGGAACTATAGGCCTGTCGGGATAAAGCCTTTGTATAGCTTCGCTTATCAACGGATTTATTATTTGACTGAGGACCGTGAGACCAATTGCAATCAAAGACCTGGGCGCCGTGAAAGCCTGCCATATGGTCAAGTTTTGTATTCTTCGCATGGCGGGATTATAGGCTTCCTGCAGTTAGGAGTCAATAAATATTGATACGCACATGAAAAGGCTCTATAATGTTCTGCAGTCACCCGGCAGTCGTTGGCTACATTCAATATGAAAGCGGGCGCCTTCGGTTAAGGAAAAACAGCTGTGAAACAAGCGGTAAGCATAAGCCTCGGGCTGAAAACCCGGGATAAAGGGGTGGAAATCGAGCTGTTGGGCGAAAAAGTACACCTCGAACGGATCGGAACTGACGGGGATGAGAAAAAAGCCCGTGAGCTGTACAGGGAACTGGATGGAAAGGTGGATGCTTTCGGCGTAGGGGGAATCCTGCTCTACATCAACACTCCCTGGAAGAGCTATCCCCTACATGCCGGACTGAACCTTATTCGCGATGTGAAAGAGACCCCCTGTGTAGACGGAAGAGGTCTTCAGCAAAACCTGGAATCCCTGGTGGCGAATTTTATCGATACAGAAATAGGCATCGAATCCAAGAAGGTATTTATCGTAGAAGGGTTGAGCCGCTACGGTATGGTCCTCTCTTTTGTCAACGCCGGATATGAGTGTGTTTTCGGCGACCTGATGTTCGCCCTGGGCATTCCGATACCTGTAAAGACGATTAAAACCCTCAACTTACTCGCCCGTATACTCCTGCCAGTAGTAGGTCACTTCCCCATTTCGATGCTCTACTCGGTCGGAGAATCCCAGGAAACAGTGGAACCTAAATACGAGAAATACTACCGGGAGAGCGCCGTTATCGCCGGTGACTGGCTGTACATCAAGAAGCACATGCCGGACGATATGGAAGGAAAGATCATCGTTACCAACACGACGACGCCTGAAGACGTCGATTTCATGCGCAGCCGCGGTATCCGCTGCCTTGTTACCACTACCCCGAACCTGGAGGGTCGTTCTTTTGGCACCAACGCCATGGAGGCGGCTATTACAGCAGCGGCCGGAAAGAACAGGCCCCTCACCGATGTTGAGATAAGGCAGGTCATTCAAGAGGAGGGACTTACACCGTGCATTCGGGAGCTGAGATAGTCATGAATGTCATTCTTACCGCAGGCGGTATACCCGAGAAGGGTGAACCTCTTTACGAACAGACCCATGGAGAACCCAAGGCTCTTCTCGAGATAGCGGGCAAACCCATGATACAGTGGGTACTCGATGCTTTGGGGAAGGCAAACCGGGTCGGCCGTGTCGTGATCGCCGGGCTCGAAAAAACGCGGGAGCTCAGCTGCTCTAAACCCCTTTCTTTCATCCTCAACCAGGGAACCATGATCCGCAACATCACAGCCGGCGCATCTGAGATAATGGGTGGAAAGGATCACTCCTGCTGTATCCTCTGTGTCTCATCCGACATACCCGCCATTCAGCCGCATATAATCGATTGGGTCATCGAGAGCTCGCTGGAATCAGAGGACGATATTTACTACTGTGTTATCAGCCGCCCTGACATGGAGAGGCGTTTCCCGGACTCCAGGCGTACCTTTTTTCATCTCCGGGACAGAGAAATCTGCGGAGGTGATCTGGCAGTCATCAGGAACTCGGTGTTCGTTACACCGAACGGTATCTGGTCCAAGCTCGAAGCCGGCCGGAAAAGCATACTCCGGCAGGCTGCAATCATAAGTTCGGGTGTTCTCTTCCTCTACCTCTTCCGGAGGCTTACCTTGCAAACGATTGTCGAAAGAGTGAGCAGGAGAGCCGGCGTCCGGGGACGGGCCCTGCTCTGTCCTTTTCCGGAAGCAGGCATGGATGTGGATAAGCCGCATCATTTCAGACTTGTAGAGAATATGCTGCTTAGCAGAAGCTCTTCCTGACCGTTCATTATAATGTCCTCTCTTTGCATGGGAGCGATTTTCCTGTACATTAAAGCGGAAACGGAAGCGGAAAAAGAACAATGGATAATAAAATCATCCCGGAAAATCCGGATATCAATGGCGTGGAATGCCCTGTTGTAGAAGGATCGGACAAGATACGGGAAGGCTACATGCCTTACCTGAGCGACGAGTCCCGTATTCAAGGACAGTTTCCCAAACGGATCTATTTTCCCCGTTCCACCTCAGAGGTCTCCTCCGCCGTACGGCAGGTCATGGAGAGAAAAGAGAGCATGACCATAGGCGGCGCCAGGACCGGGCTTGTCGGCGGCGCCGTGCCTATGGGCTGCGGGAATCTTCTCTGCACAGAAAACATTAAAATCCCGCCGGTTTTATCTTACAGCGGGAAAGAGAAAGCCTGGCGCCTCAAGATAGGCGCCGGAACATCCCTGGAAGAGCTTCAGAAGCTTCTGGACGACCGTAATTATAATACTGACGCCGATGACCATCCTCCCCTTTTCTATCCGGTGGATCCGACTGAACAATCATGCTCCCTCGGAGGGAACATGGCCACCAATGCCAGCGGCGCCCGTACTCTCTATTATGGTCCCACGCGCTGCTGGGTTCTCGCTCTTACTGTAGTCATGGCCGACGGCAGAGTGCTTCACCTTCGCAGAAAATCCGCAAGAGCGAAGGAATACAGGTTTTTATTGATCACCGGCGAGGGACGTCAGGTTGAAGTTATCCTTCCGAAGCTGACCATGCCTGATACCAAGCATGTGGCCGGTTACTATGTTAAAAATGACATGGATCTTCTCGATCTTTTTATCGGAGGTGAGGGTACCCTGGGAATCGTTACAGAGATGGAGATCAAGCTGCTCGAAAAGCCCCGGGAAGTTCTCTATCTCTGCATTTTTCTCTCCGAGACAAAGATTATCCCCCTTATCCGCGGTTTCAAGGGATCTTCTCTTCTCAATCCCACGGCCCTCGAATACATGGATTACAGTACCTTAAGGCTTCTCGAAAGGTATCGCGAGGAACAGGGAGAGGCCAGCGGCGTTCCTTCCTTTTCTCAGGACGCACAGAGCCTCCTCTATGTCGAGCTCACGGCCGATAAGGAGAGGAATATCGATACCCTCTACGAAGCCCTGGCTGATCTCCTTGCAGAAAATAACATCGACCTTGATTCGACCTGGAGCGGACTCAGCAGGAAAGATGGAGAAGCAATGAAGACTTTCCGCCATGCTATTCCTGAAAGAATAAACAGCCTCCTCGCCGAGAGAAAGGCGAGAATCCCCGGCCTCACGAAAATCGCCACCGATATGGCAGTGCCGGACAGTGCCCTTGAAGAGATGATGGACACATACAGGAACACCCTCGATTCCCACGGGCTGGAGTACTACATTTTCGGCCACATAGGCAACGGCCATCTCCACGTCAATGTCCTGCCGCGGGATTCCAAAGAGATGGCACTCGGTAAGGATATATACATGGAATTCGCTGAAAAGGCTGTCTCTCTGGGAGGCAGCGTTGCAGCGG
>CBDUZM010000048.1:0-11934 GCA_965371685.1 uncultured Spirochaetaceae bacterium
AATTCGATAATATCTATAGACTGGGAGTCACGGTAATTCCAACCAACCGGCCCGTAATTCGCAACGATAACGATGACCTGATTTTTCTTACCGAGAACGATAAGCAGAATGCGATCTGTGAAGAAATCAGCAGGCTTAATGAGAAAGGCCAACCTATCCTCGTCGGAACCGTATCCATTGAAAAATCCGAAGCTTTAGCCGGAATGCTTACAGCTCATGGAGTCCCCCACGAAATTTTAAATGCAAAGAACCATGCGCGGGAAGCCCTCATAATTGCAGAAGCCGGCGCCAAAGGATCGGTCACCATTGCTACCAATATGGCAGGTCGCGGAACGGATATAAAGCTGGGAGGAAATCCGGAGTTCAGGGCTAGAAGGAAGGCGGGCATTGACGCGCCTGGTGATAAGCTGGCTCATGCTTACACAGAAGAACGAAGGAAATGGGAAAACGATTATGTAAACGTGAAATCGTACGGAGGACTACATGTTCTCGGCACGGAACGACATGAGGCCAGGAGGATCGACAACCAGCTTAGAGGACGTTCCGGCCGCCAGGGAGATCCCGGATCGTCCCATTTTTTTATATCAATGGACGATGTTCTTATGAGGTTATTCGGTGGTGAGAACCTTAAATCCATCATGTCTCGTATCGGTATGAGGGAGGGAGAGCCGATAATGCACCCCTGGATCAACAAATCCATAGAAAGAGCTCAGAAACGGGTTGAAGAGCGAAATTTCGAAATACGAAAGCACCTGCTCGAGTACGATGATGTGCTCAATGAACAGAGAACCTTCATCTACAGCAGGAGGGATGCTATCATAACTGATAACGACCTAAACAAGAGGGTGCTCTCAACTATGGAAGAGCTCGTTCTCGACGTATTCGAGCAATACCGGGGTGAAAGAAAAGGAGATTACAGCCGTATTCTCAATCAGCTGAAAGAAGAGTTTTTCTACACACCCGGCATGAATCTCAAAGATATGGAGACTCTCACTTACGAGGAATTGAAAGAGCATGTTCTCGATGATTTCAGACAGGATCTTGAAGAAAAGGGAAAAAGCCTCGGAAAGGAAAATTTAAATGCATTTATCCGTTTTGAATACCTGAAGAATATCGACTCCCGCTGGCAGGACCATCTGGAAAATCTCGAAGCGCTGCGCGAAGCGGTTTACCTACGGGCTTACGCACAGAAAAATCCTCTCTTGGAGTACAAACTCGAAGGTTTCCAGATTTTTGACCAGATGCTTCTGGATATCCGCACAGAAATCGCCCGCAAGGTCCTTAAAGTCAAGATTCAGACCTTCGAAGACAAAAGCCTCATCCTCGAGAGAGAAAACGTGGGCCAGGCACGCCACCGTGTGTTGGGCCAGTTCGCCGCTCCCCAGCCAGCGGCAGATCAGGCACGTGGGGAGAGGGAAGAGGCGAATCCTCAGAAAGTTCAGATAAAACGCTCGGTGCCCAAGGTCGGACGAAACGAACCCTGTCCCTGCGGAAGCGGTAAAAAATATAAATACTGCCATGGCCAGTAAACAGAATGGGAAATTTTTTATACTATTGAGTTGAGCACCACTAACCGATCATTTTTGACGGAGTATTAATCCACAGAGCCACAAGTTTTTTCTTTCCAGCGTTCTTCAAGATGTGAGGAATATCTGAAGCGAAGGAGACGCTGTCACCTTCCTTTAAAATATAGCTTTCAGTACCATATGTCAGTCGGCCCTCACCGGAGAGAATGACACCAAGCTCTTTTCCGGGGTGGCCGTATTCGGAGTTGCCTCGCTCCGCTCCCACTTCTATCTCTATCCTTACTGCTCCAATCCCATATTCCTCAGATGAATCGGTCATGGCAGATAGCTGGTAATACGTCACTCCTTGAAGAGTTCGACTGTGTCGTTCTGTTCTGCGTACAATTTCAACCGGTTTGTTTTTCTTGAAGTCCCTGAAAAGGTAATCAAGATCGATCTCCAGCGTATCGGCAATAGAAAGAAGGGTTTCAATAGAAGGCGAGACCTTGTTACGTTCGATCTGACAGATCAGGCTTTCGCTTACAGCAATTCGTTCGGCCACCTGTTTCATCGTAAGCCCTTTCCGTTCACGGACTGCTCTTAGCTTCTCACCGAATACACAGCGGCTCTCTCTCTTCACCAATGCTTCATCTCCTATGTTCAACAGCCTCGGAGAGAGCCTTAAGAACCCCGGCTGTAAACTCAGATGTAGAAAGAGCCGCCTCACCCGGCAGTGCAATATCTTTTGTTCTGAGTCCTCTCTCCAGTGCCAAATCGACTGAACTATCTATGGCATCGGCTTCTTCATCATATCCAAAACTGAAACGCAGCACCAGGGCTGCCGAAAGAATCGCTGCCGTGGGATTAGCGATATCTTTACCAGCGATATCCGGGGCGGCGCCATGAATTGGTTCGAAGAGAAACGGCGGCGTTGTGCCAAGCGAAGCGGAAGGAATCATTCCAACAGAGACTGCCAGTACAGAAGCCTCCTCACTGATAATATCGCCGTATTCGTTGTTCACCAGAATGACATCATAATTCGTTGGAAAGGTTAGTATTTGCATCGCCGCTCGATCAATTATCTGGTGTTCCAACGTGCAATCAGAATATTCCTTTGAGACCGCTGTTACCGTTTCCCTCCACAGCCTTGATGTAGCAAGTATATTCGACTTGTCAAGCGAGGTTACTTTCCTCTTCCTTCTTTGCGCCAATCGAAAGGCAAAATGGGCTACACGCTGAATAGCAGCTTCAGGATAAACAGCAGTATCGAAGGCTTGCTTCCCCCCGCTTTCCATTTCATACGTTCCTCTATCGCCGTAGTATAGCCCATGCAGGAGCTCTCGGACTATCATGATATCCACACCGGCAGAAACCAGGTGCGGCTGCAAGATTGTTTGTTCACATAAAGCAGGGGCAAGCTTGACAGGACGGAGATTGGCGAAACAGTTCAATTCTTTTCGTAAAGTGAGGAGAGCTGTTTCTGGTCGATCCGGCAAGGGCAGCGAATCCCATCTTGGTCCACCTACAGCTCCAAGAAATACTGCGTCGGCTTTCTTGCAGGCTTCAAGCGTTTCTTCGGTAAGGGGACATCCATGTTTTTCAATCGACGTCCCTCCAACGTCGTATTCCTGAATCCGAAATGAGTGCCCAAATAGCTGTTCGATCCTTTCAATTACCCGCAAAGCTTCACTTATCACCTCATTCCCGATCCCGTCCCCGGGCAACACTGCTATGACATGATTATTCTTCATATTTCATTATCCTTTAATTATATTTAATCTACTTTATTATAATTTAAGTATAGGAAAATGTCAACACCCGGGAGGAATCAGCAGGAAAGCTCTACATATCCTCAATATGGCTGAAGTGGATGGTTATTTACTCGGATCCCAGCTTATGCACAAGCCGAACGTATTGTTGAAGCGAAAGGTTTTAATAGACCCAGGCGAAACCGAAAAATACAGCCGTAGTCTTTCAGTACTTATAGGTGTCGAGCAATACATTCGCTGCATTGTACAGATATGCCGTATCTCCTTTATTATTCCAGATTGTTTTCTCTGTAAGATAGTATGCTTGCGGCGGATCATGGACTCCGTTATGGCCACTATAAATAACGAGCGTTTGTTGCGATGGAAGCACCGCCCCTTCCGGTATGACCATCACCGTGTTGCTGCTATCTACTATTCTCCAGTTCGAAAGATCTACAGGTTTATCCGTTGCGTTCTTGATTATAATATGTTCCTCGTATCCCTCGTTAAATATGTTAGCAATAAACACAGATTTCGCTTTTTCCGTCCACAGCCCGGTTTTATTCTCTTGGGCAACTTCTTCAAGTGTCTGAAACTCCTCGTTGAATTTATATTTCTCACCGGTAAAAAGTCGTGCGTAGCCATGCTGCAAAAGCTCAGCATTTAGGCAGCTCCCATGTTCTAAATACACATAGGCAAGGACCCGATCATATCTATCGCGCAGCCTGAAATCAAAAGCCAGGTACACCTTCTTGTTATAGACTCTATTTTTTGTGTATTCGCTTGCCTCACCGGCGAAATATTCAGAATCACCGGAGCGATTGAATTCCGGTGCATCGACGCCCAGAAGCCGGATTGTTTCCCTGTTTTTCAACCTATTCGGTGGCTTTTGGATCAGAACATCGAAGGTATCACCATCAGTGTGCTTTATTACAATCGCCTGAGTTGTCAGTGATAAATCTACCTCGGCATAACTCCCAATATCTGCCTCATTTACATTATACAGCCGGTTATCCTCGAAATCCCACGTACCGTCTGGGTATAAGATTACTTGCCTTCCGTCTGCCGTTTTTGCCCGAAGCTGCTCAGATTCTCCACTGTCCGACTGAGCACCGGCAATGGCTGAAAGCCATAGCACCAACATCACGATATACAGTTTCCTTTGCATTATCCTTCCCACTTCTGACACAGCTTTGACTGAAAGAAAAAAGTGAGTGGTTTAATAATGATAGTCGGAACTCCTGATTGTCAGGATTATTGTTCTGGATCGAACAAGTCCTAACGCCCCGGGGCTATAAATAGACCGTTCCCGGTACTTGGGCTCCGGCCTTACGACTCGCTCAAGCTATTATTTTAATCCATTTAGTGAAGAACAACAAATCTAGTTTTGATAAAATTTCTTCCGGGCAATCGGTGTGGTATGATTTCGGTAGTGCAGCGCTGCCACTATCTGCAATTCATCCTGAAACCTGCTTAATGCAGGCGTATGCAGCCATTTACATACTCATATGGCTGAACCAGGCTACAGCGCATACTCCTTCATAAGTTCTTTCCTTGACAAAGGGTATTAATTAGGTTTTTCATATAGAGAATGATTACGTTTTCGGCAAATAGTTCTCTGTAAAGTCATAAAACATGAACCTGGATGAGGTGACAGCAACCTTAAAAAAACACTCCGATCTGTTTAATAGAGCGTACATTTTTGGCTCTATTACCCGCGTTCGGCATGATGAACATAGTGATATTGATATAGTCTTGATTAGAGAAACAGACAGGGCATACTTTGATCGAATTCGAGAAGTTTTTGATCTCTTTTTCGATCTAAAAAAAGCGCATATGCTAATCTACAACGAAAAGGAATATCATAAATTTCTAACAGGTGATGGGTATTACTTTCAGAAAAAAATCTTCGAATAGGGTGTGATTGTTGAAGGAACCCAGGCGAGAAGCTCGGCGATGGCTGAAACAGGCGGTAAATGATCTCGATTTTGCAAAATTAGGTTTTACAGCGGGATTCCATGCTCAAGTTTGTTTTCAGTGCCAGCAGATATGCGAAAAGGCTTTGAAATCCATTCACTACGGCAAACTTGGTAAAAGAATTGTCTTCGGCCATTCCCTTGTCGAGCTGTCCGGGGAATTACAGCTGAATCAAAAAACACTTGAAGACCTCGCGGTCCTGGATCAATATTATATTCCTACACGATATCCCAATGGACTTCCGGGAGGAATGCCGTACGAAGTATATACTAGGAAGCAGGCGGAAAACGCCTTGAAAGTCAGTAAAAAAATCATCCGCCTTGCTGAGGACTCACTGGAAAGCCGGGGAAAAGCTTGAGCACCACATCAAATGCTCGTAGTTCTCATCACTATTTATTGTCAATCGCATCTATGGTTCGGTCGATGATGTCCTTCGCTCCATCGAGAATGGACTCCACGGCGTTGCCGATGTTTTCTCCCACGCCGCCAACCACTGCATTTGTGACCATTTTTTTTCGGGCCTTTTGCTCTACACGCTCCGGGAAATAACTTGCCCATAACCTGGCATCGTCGATATAGGCTATTTCTCCGTTCTGCAGCTTCGTTAAGAGCTCCTGGAAGTGTTCATCCAACTCCGCATACATGCCTTTCTGGTATTGTGCCGTTTTCGCAGACCCCAGCCTTCCATCGTATCTTCGGAGGGTCGTGTAATATTTTTCTGAGAATTCCCCAAAGCCGGCATCAACCCTTTCGAGATAATATTGAAGATCCGCCTCCACCTTCGTCAGCGGCATGAAAGGCCTATTGATACCGACATGAAGGATGAAAGCCAGCAGGACAACAACTGCTATGCTTCCACCGCCAATGGTAAAAAAGCGTTTTCTCGTCTTCCTCATTTTTTGCCGGTGCAAATCAGCTTGTTTCATGGTAGTTTTGAATGCTTCGAGGAATGCCCTCTGCTCTTCTGCGGTAAGGTCCCGTCGATCCAATTCCTGCTCGAAGAGCTCAACGTAGGCATTGATGTGGTCCTGGACGGATTTATCTCTTTCTCTTCTTTCGACTACTTTGAGCGTCGCGTAGTATGCATTCTTGAAGATTCGATCCATCTTGGGATCTTTCATTACATGGAAGTCTTTATTCACCATGAAGCCCCTTATACTAAAAAGCTACATTTATATAACGCCGGAACAAACCGAATTGGTCCCTGCGGACCCGTTTCCAGATGATTATACCAGAAAGCTAATCTTATTTAGAAGAATTATTCCGCATGGGGTGAATAATTTGAATGTCCTTTTTACCGCTCTCATCAACTAAAAAGGGACTTATCGCAAGGATACTGTTAGTACAAAAGGAAAATACCATTGTCGAACGCAATTTTTCACACACACGGGCTGTCACTCCAGCCACTCGAATGACTCACCGATCAGCTTTCCGTTCGGCAGAGATTCCGGTAACACTGAGATCACCTCATCGAAGAAGGAGAGGGGCCCGAAAGCTACTTCGGCATGCATGACACCCCGCTCTGGTATCTCACCACGTAGGATCATACGCACAGCTGCAACCAACGCCACACTCGTTAGAAAGTACCCTCCCACGTTCCACATGGGAGCAGTGAACCAGCAGCTGCAACGTGCCGCGCGGCCCTCTTTGCGACCAACAGCTCGTACCCACATTTTCGGGATTGGGACGAAATCCTCTGGGAGTGTCAGCCAATGGTGAGGATCACTTTCAATGGTATCGTAGAAGGAACTCGCTGCAGTGTCGGTATCGATTTGCCCTTCGATCACGCACAACGCCTGCTCTCGAAGCAAGTCGTGTAACTGCGGTGGGAATGGACTGAACCACACATCCAGTGGCGGTATCCTGGAAAGATTGCGCGGCATGCAGCCGAAGGGCAAGAGTGGATCACCGCTGAAATATGGGTATGAGGTGACTGTGCCACCTTCAGTCAGTGGAACCTCCAAGCCGCTTCTGATCGGATCCGTCTCCATCCACTGGCCATCTTGGTAGACGCTCATAGTCTGGATGCCGTTATCCTGCAGTCCCTGCAACGCCATTACTATATATGGCCTGAACTCATACAGTGCGACAAGGCTTTCCTTTGGGTCCTTGAGCCACTGTCGAGGTGTCAGCTCCTGCCCGCTCTGAAAGTTGTAAATGTC
Organism: uncultured Spirochaetaceae bacterium; assembly: GCA_965371685.1. Classification (GTDB taxonomy): domain Bacteria; phylum Spirochaetota; class Spirochaetia; order SZUA-6; family CAZLRN01; genus CBDUZM01. The sequence goes on from CBDUZM010000048.1 coordinate 7,393, forward strand.
GGCTCTCCCAAGCTGCAACTGCTCTACCTCCTCCAGCTGGCGTGCGACGTATACTCCCATCAGATTGCTGATACAAGGGGAGACACCGGTAGCAACGATCGCCGTAATGCCAGCTGCTTCGGCTTCGGATGCCAGCTGCAGCGCCTTGTCGATAACATTCCCCCATGCCACGTCACTATAGTGAGCGCCGTTGTGAGTCGCAGCTCGTATAGCCGGAAGAACGGCTTTGTTTGATGCAGCGTTCATGATGATGTCGTAGCCCGTCAGTAGCGTAGTAAGCTTTTGTTCATCAGTGCCATCGGCATAAACTGCGATGGCCTTCTCTCCGATTTCTTTGGCGGCCTCTTCTGCGCGCTCTATATTTCTCCCAGCGACAGCAATCTCAGTAACCATGTCACTTTGTGCAAGCAGCTTGATTGCCGGTATCCCTACTTTGCCATAGCCTCCCAATGCAAATACTTTCATAACTTTCCGCCTTGTCCGGTTAACGATTAAACTGAACTGCTTCGCCGAGATGAAGGCAGTAGAAGTTTATCAGCTTAGATTCACAGTTACCTTTATTCGTCTCGAAGTCTGCTCCAGTTTTTTGTTATATTACCGTCTTCTTGTTACAGTCGATCATACAAACTAATATCGTATGTTTCTTGGACACGGAAACAAGGACACCGCATAGACGCTGAAGAGTCAATTGTTGATGTGTTATCGCTGGTCAATTCTATGCGCTTTTCTTTTTCCTGAAATGAATCTCTGGAGTGACCCCCAAAGCCTTTCCAACTCTTCTAAGAAATGAAAGGGTTAGGTTTCTGTATTCTCCTGATTCCAATCTTGCAATTGCTGGTTGTGATGTTCCTGCCATTTCTGCCAATTCTTTCTGAGTCAGCTTTGCATTTTTTCTCAGTTTTATCACTTCTCTAGCAATCTCAAACTCTTCTTCATATTCTTCGTATGCTTCTCTAAACAATGGACCTTTCATTTGTTGTTTTAGCAATTCATCAGAATTAATTCTCTTTAGCTTACCCATCTTTCTCCTCCAACAAATGTGTCATTAGTCTGGTTGCTCTGTCAATTTGTCGTTCATCGGTCTTCATAGCCTTTTTGACGTAGCCGGATGTTATAAATCTTACCTTTAAAATGGAAATAGAACATCCGACAAATGTCGCTACCAAGCTTTATTCTCAATTCATATAGTTTTCTTTTACCTTTTATCTTTTTTGAATGAGGTTCCGGCAATTCGTGTCCAAATTCCTTTAGCAGGCCAATTGTTCTCTGAATTTTGGCCTGCATTTTCACTGGCTGTGACAATATGAAATTGGTCGCATCTTACAGCAGTTCTACTTGAAACCTCATTCCAGAAGTATACCAATATTGATATTTTGTTTCAAGTACATTTTTCGGTCCATAATTCTTTTTCTAATGTGCCGTGTTCTATAGATAGTATTTGCCTCCTATGATCCTATCGTAGCTCATAATATGCTGTTTTTTATCCCATCGTTTATGCCACTCCAAAACTTCTGTACACGCAATGGAAAATCTGTCTTTTTTCACATTGGTAAGCTATAGGCAGCTCTGCCGCAGCAGTTGAATTAATAAAATGTGGCTTTGTTTTCCTTTGCAGTAACCTTCTATTCCGGCAACCAAAGCATAGTCGTATCCTTTGCTATGTTTGAATAAAAACAGTCGAATCGGTAAACGCAATATAACGAAGAGCTAAGCTGCGCCGCCGCACTGATTAGCCCGACCACTATAATAATATATATGTTCCGCCCAAGACATCAGTCCCGGCGACAGCTTCAGCGACTTGTTATCCACGCATTAATTTCTATTTTGTCTTTCCCATTCTATATGCAAATAATTTTATCCTTTTTCTATTTCCCTATGATATTCATTCTCAATATATGAACCGAGTGCTTGAGCCACCGCCGTAGGATTTTCTTCTGCTATCTTTAATAGAGCACGAGCAGGTCCTTCTGGTTTACGGCGGCCTTGTTCCCAGTTCTGCAAAGTGGCGACACTTACTCCTATCATTAAAGCAAATTCACTTTGCGATTTGCCGAGTTTCTTACGGATTGATCGAACATCTGCTGGGTTGAAACTGGTGACTCGAACGGGTTTCATATTACCGCGTCTGATTTTCCCAGCTTGCTTGACACTGCTAATAAGCTTATTGAAGTCAGATTCTCTCATTTAAATTCCTCCTGTACCAGTTTACTGAGAAGTTTTCGTTGTTTGACCGTAAGATCTTCCTGTCTATTCTTAGGATATACAAAGAGCATATAGAAAGTATCTGTTTGATTATCCCAATAATAGATGAGCCTATATCCACCCCGCTTCCCATATCCCTTACCGCCCCAACGTATTTTTCTTAATCCACCAGTGCCACGAATTATTTTTCCTTGTACAGGTCGCAACATTAAGGCGGTCTGTAATGTCCTATAGTCATCATCCGAAAGAAGAGATCGTACTTCTTTGGTAAAGATCGGCGTCTCCACAAATCTCATGATTAAATATACGTCATTGGCGTATATCTGTCAAATCTATTGTGAAATTGCTATTTCCTTTAGTGTGGATAACATTGAGTTGACCAGTTTGGCGTCAATTGGCGCACGGCTTGCCGGAGCGAAGCGATTAGCAAGCCGTGTGACAATAGCCAAATCTGGTCAAACGTTATGTTATGTGGTTTCCTTGCCATCCGTCAGACCGAAAGCTTTTCTTGATTCCTGATCCACTTTTTATATAAATCCGGGCTTTCACATTTTTCAAGTAATTTCATCGCTTCCTGTTGGTCAATAGCAGCCTTATCTTTATCACCAAATTCCAACAGCAAATATACATGCCAAAGCAGTACCTGCAGCAAATGGAATTTGTCTGCTAATCCCTCAATTTTTCGTGGACCTTTATTACATTTATTACATTCTTCGATTGCAATCTCAGCAAAACTCATTGTTTCATCAAATCGTTCTTGAAGATAGCGAACCTTACTTAACAGCCTCAGACATTCGACTACAAAACCCTCCTGATTATTCTCAGCGTATAAATTTTGGGCTTCTTCGAGTAACACGCATGCTGCGTCTGTATCCATTTCAATGAGAATTTCACCGGAAAGAAGCAGTGCTCTAGGTAAACCAAATTTGTGACTATGGCCTGGTAATCGGAATGTTTGCACTTGCCTGGAAACCAATTGGGCAGCTTGTTCCCGGCTGCCTAGTAAAAACAGTGCCCGGCCTTTGTCACATTGAAGCCACGTCCATCTCTCTGGATCGACATTTGGATCAAAGAGAGATAGGGCTTCTGATATAAGCTCATCGTATCTTGTGACATCACCAACACGCAGTACAGGTAGAGCGAGATAATACCGCAAGATGCTGATGCGCTCTGAATTGTTTTGGCATTTACTTAAAGCCCTTGCGGCAATTTCTATTGCCCGGCTGTATCGACCGCTATGATAATATACATTCGATATCCACACAAGAAATTCGCGCTCACGGTCAGTCTGTTGAGAGCAAGATGCCTTGTTAAAAGCACCGGCGAAGACATCCAGTGCTTCAGCCCATTTGCCTAATGCTCTCAATGATCCACCGAAGAGACTAGCAGATTCAAAGAAACCATCTGTAGAAGGTTCCTTTTTCTGCTCACGATAATTCTCACCATGTTTTTCCAATTGCTCTTCTAACTTTGTCAAACAACCCTCCGTCACCAACTGCCATAAAATTCATTTCGGTTCGGCGCTTCATTTTTCTAAAAAATGAATGTCAATCTTCTACAACACATAACGTAGAGCTAAGCTGCTTGCGGGGCTTGCCCCGAAAGTCAGCTTGAGCGTTTTGTTGTGTGCCGCTTAATCCAATTTGTGAATCCATCACGATCTAGTCGGCCTGCAGCAAGATCAAGCATGACCTGCTCCTGTTCATCCGTAGGACAGCTGATTTCTGATCCGTTGAGCATAAGAAAGGTCTCCATCGCGGCATGGCCTACTCGCTTGTTGCCGTCTACAAACGGGTGGTTCATCACAAGAGAGAAGCAGAGGGCCGACGCCTTAGACACCAAATCTGGATAGAGATCCTGCTGTGCGAATGCGGCGTGCGGCTGGCTGACAGCGGACTCCAAGACACCGAGATCGCGAATGCCCGCGGCGCCGCCCGATGAATCGATAAGCAGTTCGTGAAGTTCAAGTACTTCGGCAATCGAAAGGTAACGCATCAAGATAGACGTCTGTACAGATCTTCATTTTTCGATAGTACACGGTGAACCGCGTCTTCGAAATCCGTATCGGGTTGTCCAATGAGATCTTCAACGGATGCAGTCAGAAACTGCTCTGGCTCAAGGCCGTAACGCTTTGCCCTTTCGCGCAAAGCTTTTGCCTTCGAGTCTTCAATCTGTACCGTAATCGTAGTCATTGTTAACACCTCCCTACCTACATGATAGCCAGATACAGGGGCCTCTGCAACCAGTCTTTGTGCACACAACTAGTGAGTAACCTGCAAATATAAAGTATATGCAACCTTCTATGTACCTTAACGCAACAACTGTGCCAGACACCTATTG
>CBDUZM010000049.1:0-11686 GCA_965371685.1 uncultured Spirochaetaceae bacterium
CTCCATAAGACTCAGAGGGCGCTTCTTCAGGGTTTTCAGGCAGTAGTCGTCTTCGTCGGAGGTCTCTGCCAGATGGGTGTGCAGCCGCACCTTCTTTTCACGGGCCAGCCGAACTGTCTCGCGCATAAGTGACCCGGTAACGGAAAAGGGGCTGCACGGCGCCAGCATAATCTTTCTCATGGAAAGGGCGCCCGGATCGTGGTAGGTTTCAATCACCCTGATGGAATCCTCGAGGATCTTCTTATCGGATTGGACTACCGAATCCGGAGGAAGCCCTCCGTCCTTCCTGCTCAACGACATTGAACCCCTGGCCGGGGAGAAGCGGATCCCCAGCCTGCGGGCCGCTTCGAACTGGATTCCCATCAGGTCTCCGTTGAAATTCCCGGGGTAGAGGTAGTGGTGGTCCGTTGTGCACGTACACCCGGTTTTCAGCAGCTCCCCTATGGCGGCCATGGACGATACGAGGACCGCCTCCTCGTCGATGCGTTTCCATATCTCGTAAAGAGCGGTCAGCCAGTCGAAGAGCCCGGCATTCTGCACTGCAGGTATGTTTCTCGTCAGGACCTGGTAGAAGTGATGGTGGGTGTTGATGAAGCCGGGTACCACTATACAATTCGAACAGTCGATAACTTCCACGGTTTCCGCAGCCGTATCCTCAATATTTATATTTTTCGCGATACGCCGGATAAGGGTTCCCTGAATGAGGATATCCCATCCTTTTAAAAGCGCTTTCCTGTCCAGGGTCGCGACAGCCAGGCAGTCCTTTAGGAGTATCATTTTAAAAGCCCTGTCCTTTCGTTGAACTCATCGATGAGCTCATCTATCTTTGGGCCGAGGCTGTGAACGGCGCCCCAGTATTCCCGGTGCCTGTACCATTGGTCATCGAGCTCTGATAAGTCCTTGCCCTGCTGCTCAATCCATGTGTAGTACTTCAGATTGTGGATACGTTTCCTATCGTAATAGCCCAGCTCCATTGTGTGATCGATGTCCGAACCCATCAGGGCCTCGAAGTCTTTTGCCGCGTCGACTGAGGTGTACGTTCCTCTCGCATCTTCCATCTCTCTGAGCCGGGAGCCATAGAGCTCCATGGAATCTGTGAAAACGGTAAGGACGGTCTCATTTCCCCCCAGCTCATAATATTTGGCGAACTTGATGGAGGCGATCAGGTTGCCAATGGAAGAAATACCGAGGAGATCCAGGTTATCGACTGTTTCCTCGGGAACTCCCTCTCCTTTGAGGTAAGTTCTTCCGGTTTCATCGTTGAAGAGACGGAGAATCCTCATCGTAACATCATCGTCGACGCCGATAACCATATCCGTATTCCTGAGATTGTGAATCCATGGTACATGCTTGTCGCCGATACCTTCTATCCGGTGGCCGCCGTAACCGTTGTAGAGAAGGGTAGGGCACTGAAGCGCCTCTCCTACTGCGACCTTGCTTTGGGGATAGATATTCTTTAAATAATCCGCGCAGCCCAGGGTTCCTGACGATCCGGAAGAAAGAACGATTCCGGCAAGCCCGGTTTCCTTCTCCCGATTCAACAGCTCTTCCATGGCAGGTCCGGTTACCTCGTAATGCCAGAGGTGGTTGCCGAAAGCGTCGAACTGATTGAAGATAACGATGTCTCCCCGGCTTTTTTTAAGCTCCCGGCATTTGTCGAATATCTCCTTCACGTTGCTTTCACAGCCCGGGGTGGGGATGACTTCCCCTGCCACTTGAGCAAGCCATTCAAAGCGCTCCCTCGACATCTCCTCAGGAAGAATGGCTATGGATTCACAGGCGAGAAGGGAAGCTACGTAGGCGCCTCCGCGGCAGTAGTTGCCCGTGGAGGGCCATACCGCTTTCTGTGTGGTGGGGTCGAACTGCCCCGTAACCAGCGCCGGGATAAGGCAGCCGGAAGTGGCGCCCACTTTATGAGCTCCTGTGGGAAACCATTTTCCCACCAGGGCGATGATCTTTGCATCGACTCCTGTCAGCTCCCCGGGAAGAACCACGTAGTTGATGCCGTTGAATCCTCCTCCCCGCGGCCTGGGTTCGTTCTTCCAGGTAATCCTGAAGAGGTTTTTTGGATGGATGTCCCAGAGACCGATATCCTCGAGCTCCCTTCGAATCTTACGGGGAATTGTCTCCGGCCGTCTCATCTCTTTAAAACGCGGGATAATAATGCCCCGTTCGCGGCATCTCTCGACCGTTCTTTCGAGCTGCTTCGTGTCAACGGATAAATCAATCATTTATTCAACCTTTCACGCATATGCCTGTGCCCCGGCTTACCATACCGCAAGGCCTGGATTTCCGCCAGCAGGGAAAGGGCGATTTCGTTCGGCGACGGTCCTCCGATGTCCAGGCCTGCCGGCATATGAAGGATGTTCTTTGGAATTTCCTCCGGGTATTCATCCTCGAGTTTTTTCAGGAAACTCGCCGCTTTTCTTGACGATGCGATTACACCGATATAGGCAGGCCTTATGTTGGACCGGATGAGGCTTGCCAACACTTTGTAATCTTCTTCATGAGAGTGGGTGGCGACAATGCAGTAGCTCCCCGCCGGGACGTTTAACTGCTGAATACAACCGGCGTATGTGTCGACAAGCAGCCCGGATATCCCTTTCTCCGTAATGCTGTGTATCATAGGTTCTCTGGTGTCCACCAGGATAATTTGAAACCCCAGGGGCTGTAAATGGTAGGCAACAGCCTTTCCGATATGGCCTGCGCCAAAGATGACACAGGTCTCCTCGGCGCCGATATATTCATAGAACAGGGTGGCGCCTCCGCCGCAGAGCATGGGGAGGTTCTTCACGTCTTTCCCGCCTTTCTCTTTACCGAAGACGTATTCCTGTAAAAGGCACTCCCCTGTTTCCAATAACTCACCGGCCTTCCTAACGGCCTCCTCCTCGAGAGCGCCGCCTCCCACCGTTCCTACCGTTTGCCCCGATGCGGGAACGAGCATTTTGGTCCCTACCTGAGAGGGGCTGTGCCCTGTTTTTTTTACCACTGTAACAACGATGACAGCTTCTCCGGGTTTCCGCCGCGAAGCGATTTCCTGATAGATGTTCACAAATGCCTCCTATCGACCGGCTGTTGTTTTTTCGCCGGTCAATCCTTCCAGAAAATCCTTAAGGAGCCTCAACGATACTTCTTTTCGATATAGAGCGTTCGACCTCTGATCATCGATAGGATCGAGCAGTGGAGAATAGAGATCGCAGATTTCCCCGATCCTGCCGTCGATACCGCCACCGAGCATGTCCCGAAGCAGAGCTTCGTTTTCTCTGGATCTTACAACCGTGGGTGCGACGGCGCCGAAGGCAATACGCACATCAAGAGCGATATTATCGTGTTTTCGGCCTGCCGCGTTTGCAGCAGTCTGGTTCGTCGGATCCGAGTTTTCCTGCGTCAGCTGCACACTTTCCCGTGCTTGCCCCGCATTTTCCCGCGCCAGCCCGATAAAGGACAGCTTTGACAGAGCGTTGGCCCTCCTCGTTCCCACTTTTCTGTAGACAGTGACGGGGAAATCGCCTGCAGGAATTCGAATACCGGTGAGCAGCTCGTTGCTCTGCAGGGAAGTTTTCCCGGGACCCAGTATGAAGTCCTCGATCGGCAGGATTCGGCTGCTCCCGGAGCTTCGGAGCACTACCTCGGCGTCCAGAGCGTACAGAACGGGAAGGGTATCCCCCGCAGGCGATGCATTGCATACATTTCCGCCCATTGTCCCCCTGTTCTTTACAGCGGGGGAACCAATCTCCTCGATCGCTTTTTTTAAGGCCGGGGGCACTGACGGAGATTCCAGGAGCCGGGAATAGGTGCAGCATGCGCCCATATAAAGAAAGGCGGATTCGGAAGAAATATTTTTGAGCTCCTCTAAATGACCGATAAAGAGAGCCGCCGGCGTGAAGTCCGGGACAAGGCCTGTTCCCCTCCTCCTCTGGACCATTAGATCGGTGCCTCCGGCAAAGGGAATCGCCCTGTTTTTCCTTCTGATGACGAGAGCCTCTTCAAGGGTTTGGGGTCTGAACGCGCTTACCACAGGCCTTTTCCCTTTTTGGAGGCTTCGATAATGCCGTCCACGATCATATGATATCCGGTGCAGCGGCAGAGATTTCCCGAGATGGCTTCCCTTATCTCTTCTTTCGTTGGGTGGGGCTTCCTTCTTAGAAGAGCTTCCGCCGCCATGATAAAGCCCGGCGTGCAGAAGCCGCATTGGATCGAACCTGCTTCAGACAGGGCTTCCTCAATTACCCTGTATCTCCCGGTTTCACGAAATCCTTCGATAGTGAGCACAACCGAGCCTTCCACCGCTCCCACCGGAATCAGACAGGAATTGACCAGCTCGCCGTCGACCAGCACGGCGCATGCGCCGCATTCGCCTTCTCCGCATCCTTCTTTAACGCCTTTAAGCTTGAAATCCTCCCGGAGAACATCGAGGAGGCGCTTCATAGGATTACCCTCCAGGGATACCTCTTGATTATTCAGGGTGAAATTAATTCGCATTACCGTTCCATAATTTCCATAAGATACTCGGGCGTTACGGGTATTTTTCTAACAGGACGGTTCAGGGCATTCTGTACAGCCGCTGCGAAGGCGGGGGCGACGCCGATATGGGGAAGCTCTCCCGCCCCCTTGGCGCCGAAAGGACCGTTCTCATACGGGTTGTCGATTAATCGTATTACCGCCGGAGGTAGATCGAGAGAAGTTGGTATTATATAGTCTGTTACAGAAGCCTGAAGAATCTTTCCCTTCTCTCTCTCCATGACTTCAAGGCCGGCGTAACCGAGGCCCTGAACCATACCTCCTTCGATCTGCCCGAGAACAATTTTCTCGTCTATAGCCCGCCCGATGTCATATACTCCCCAGATTCCCGTTACACTGATTTCAAAGGTAATAGGATCGATCTCAACTTCTACGGCATTGGCGCCCCAGGAGTAGGCGGGATATGCGTCGCCTATTAAGTTATCCTGGTCCCATTCAATACCTTCAGGCTGTCTGTATTCCACCGATATCACCTGGTCTCCGGGTCCCCGGGTATTGAGCTCCTCTGAAGCCTCTGCCAGGAGGTTGCCCACTATCATGACCGTTCTCGAAGCGACTGTAGGCCCCGAATCGGGCACCCTGTCCGTGTCGGGATTTTCATACAGCACCGACTCCAGGGGAATTTTCAATTTTTCAGCTACTATTTTTCGCAGGGTTGTTTGAGCGCCCTGTCCCATTTCCACGCTCGAAACAAGAATTTCCACTAAACCGTCTTTCCGTCTTTCAAGCTTCACCCTTGCCTTGATTTTTTTCTTCTCACCGCTGCCTGTGAATCCTGCGCCGTGAAAGAAAAGAGAAAACCCGATTCCGCGGTTTGTCGGATGATATTCCGGTCTTTCCTGCCCATACCCGGTCAGGTCCAGCAGGATCTCTGTCATCCGATCCAGTTTTACTTCCTGCCTGTATGTGCCTCCGGTAACGGTGGCATCGCCCTTTTCCACCATGTGCCGGCGCTTGAACGCCAGCGGATCCCTGCCCCGCCGAACCGCAATTTGATGCATATGCATTTCTATGCCGAAAAAAGCCTGGGGTCCGCCGAAACCTCTGAACGCGCCGCCAGGCACGCTGTTCGTAGCGTATGCCTTGCCGGTTACTCTCACATTCGGCACCCGGTAAACTCCCGTGGCGGCGAACATGGCTCTCTGGAGCACAACATCGGTCAATCCGGTGTATGCGCCGCCGTCCAGAGTAACGTGAATCTCCATCGCCGTTATCATATCTTCTGAATCCAGGGCGGTTTTAAAATGGATGACGGATGGATGCCTTTTTGGGGTTACAGCGATGTCTTCCTGCCGGTCGAGGATGATCTGAACAGGTTTGCCTGTCTTCAAGGCGGCAAAGGCCGCATGCCCGGCAAGGATAGATGGGTAGTCTTCCTTGCCTCCAAAAGCCCCTCCGGTTACTGTCTGAACGACTCTGATCCTTTCCCCATCCCATCCCAGGCCCTGGATCAAAGCATTTTTCACATAGTACGGGCACTGCATGGATCCGTAAACGGTTATTCTTTTCCCGTCGTACAGCCCTACCACACCCTGGGGTTCCATATAGAGCTGCTCCTGATATCCCGTGCTGTACTCGTCTTCAAAAACGAAGGCAGCCTCGGAAAAGAGCTCGTTCATCTCTCTTTCCGCGGCGCCGAACCGGTAATTCGCGAAAAGGTTGTCATCCCCATAGAGGGGCGCCTTTCTTCCCTCCGCGGCTTCACTTACGCTGTCGATCGCTTCTCTATCCTCATACTGTACGTTTATCCGGGAGAGCAGGGAAGCTACTGTTTCTCTGTCAGGTCCCGCCACAAGGAGAATCGGCTCGCCTATGTATTTCACTTCCTCTTCGGCAAAAAAAGGCTGATCGTCCGTGAGCATTTTGACCCTGTTCTTTCCAGGCACATCGCTTTTATCTACAATAAAATAACCATGCGGGAGTTCCGGAATTTCAATGGATGTAATCAGTGCCCTCGCTTTTATGGATCTGAGGGTTCCTGCAAAGAGCATGCCCGGCCACTCCATGTCGGCAATGTATTCGCAGAGGCCGGCTGCTTTCGGGTGAGCATCTGCCCTTTGGACGGAACGGTCTAAAAGACTGCCGTCGGGTTTCCTGCCGTTCATTAACGAAAATGTATAGCCATAGCCGACTGTTAGTCAAGGAATTGATAGTAATGGGCAATGCATGATATTCTGGCTGGATGAAGAGCGTCGACTGCGTAATACCGGCAGCCGGCCTTTCCTCCCGAATGGGAAGCTGGAAGATGCTGCTGCTTCTGGATGGCTCACCTGTCATCGAACACAGCGTACGAAATGCATTAAAGGCGTGCTGTAGAGTAGTTCTGGTTTCCGGTTACCGCGGAGATGAGCTGGCAAAGTTTTTTTCCGGAGGGGACCGCGTCGAGAGCGTATTCAATCCGGACTATGAAAAAGGGATGTTTACCTCAATAAAACGGGGTATCGAGAGGGTGAAGACTGAGAAGTGCTTTATCAGCCTCGCTGATATGCCGCGGTTGGATCCTGATGTGTACAGTACGCTTCTCTCGTACCCCGGCCTGGACTGCGTTATCCCCAAGTATCGGGGGAAGCTGGGCCATCCGATCCTTATTGGAGAGCGGGTTAAGAAAGGAATTGCGGGCTCTCCGGAGTCGGCAAGCCTGAAAGGTGTCCTGCAGGATTTCCCTACACTGTCTGTTCCGGTTGATGACGCCGGTATCCTGATTGATCTTGATTCAAAGGAAGATTATGAAAGATACAGGCTGTAATAATGCTTCTGTTCTTGGCATAGATATCGGTTCCATATCTCTCTCTCTGGCACAAATTGGAAAAGACGGGACGCTGTTAAAAACGGCGTATCTCTTTCACCATGGGAAGATCAGAGAAGCGCTCATGAATTCATTAACTGCAATTGATCTGTCAGTGCTTTCGGGAATAGCCTGTACGTCGGCTTCTCCGGATATTATAAACGGCGCTGTCCGTTTCGACTCTCAGCTTGCACTTATGGCAGGGACCAGGCATTTTTATAAAAAAGTAGGATCTATTCTTCAGGTGGGAGGAGAGAAATTCTCTCTTCTTGAATTTGACGATAATGGTAATTACCGGGGAACCATGACCAATTCTTCCTGCGCAGCCGGTACGGGGAGTTTCCTGGATCAACAGGCACGCAGGTTGAATCTCGGCGGAGTGGAGAAGCTTTGTGAGATGGCTTCGTCCAACAGAGGTAATATTCCTAAAATTGCGTCCCGGTGCGCTGTTTTTGCCAAGACGGATCTTATCCATGCCCAGCAGGAGGGATACCGCATAGAGGAAATATGTGACGGTCTATGCTTCGGACTGGCAGAAAATATTGTGGACGCCCTGTTTGTCGAGGAAGAAACGCATACACCTCTCGTATTCACCGGGGGAGTTTCCAGGAACCTGCCCGTGGTACGGCATATAGAGAGTTTGATCAGGACTGATCTTATGGTCCACAAATACTCACACATCTTCCCTGCCGTAGGTGTGTGCTGTCTCGCTCGTGAAAGCGGTACGTTCCCTTCGATTTCGCTTGATGTTGAAGAGCTGGTAAAGGGTGAAACAAAGGTAAAGACTTATTTTTATCCTTCCCTGGAATTGAGACTTTCGGATTACCCGGATTTTTCAAGCGAGGAGTCTTATCTCTTTAATCCGTCTAAATTCAATCCACTTGAAGTTGATCTGTATGCGCACCTGGAACATGGTTTGATCTACGATGTTTTCATGGGAATCGACATCGGCTCGACAAGCACTAAAGCCGTTATTATTGGGGAGGACAGGCGAATTCTGGCGGGTTTTTACACGTATACCGCGGGAAAACCCCTTCAGGCCGTTCAGGCAATTTTCGAGGCTTTGGGTGATGTCATTAAAAGAAAAAAAATCGAGCTTCGGTTTCATGGTGTCTCCACGACAGGTTCCGGGAGGAAATTCGTTGGAGAAATCGTCGGCGCCGATCTTGTTCTGGATGAAATAACGGCTCATGCAAGAGCGGCTTTTGAGTTGAATCCGGAAATTGACACGATTATCGAGATCGGGGGCCAGGATTCGAAATTTACGATAATGCGAAACGGCATGGTCACTTTTTCCCAGATGAACGCGGTGTGCGCAGCCGGCACGGGGAGTTTTATCGAGGAACAAGCCGTCAGACTGAACTGTCCTCTGGATGAGTATTCAGCCAGAGCAGAGGGGGAAAAAGCGCCCCTGGCCAGCGATAGATGCACGGTTTTTATGGAAAGGGACATCAACCATTACCTGAACAGGGGTTACAATGTAAATGAAATCCTGGCTGCTGCTCTCTTTTCGGTACGGGAAAACTACCTGCGCAGGGTCGCCGTGGAAGGAATGATAGGAGAAAAGGTATGTTTTCAAGGCGCCACGGCAAAAAACCGCGCGCTGGTGGCAGCGTTCGAACAGAGGCTTGGAAAACCCATTTTCGTTTCCAAATACTGCCATCTTACAGGCGCCATTGGGGCGGCCATTCTTGTAAGTGAGGAGGTAACAGGCGCCAGCCGGTTCCGGGGCCTGTCGCTTTGCGATGAGGATATACCGATACGGGTAGAGCAGTGCGAGCTATGCTCCAATCACTGCCGCCTGAGAATTGCGGATGTGCAGGGTGAGAGCGTGGCGTACGGTTTTCTCTGCGGGAGAGATTACAAAACAAAAGAATATGTCAGCAGGAACCGGTCCGGCTTCGATCTGCTGGCGGCCAGACGTCTGCAGCAGACGGCCGGCTGTTTTGATGGCGCTTCACGCAGTACCACCGGAAGCATTCCACGCATAACGATCGGGATTCCATCGGCCCTTTATCTCAGGGAAGAGCAGCCGCTCTGGCGCCGTTTTTTCAGCAACCTGGGCATTCAGACGGAAATAAGCAGTTTGAAAGAACCTGTCAAGGCAGGCAAGCGTCTTACGGGCGCCGAATTCTGTGCTCCCATTACAGCAATGCATGCCCATGCTGTATACCTGGCTGAACGGGTGGATTACTTGTTTCTTCCCATGCTCGTGCGGTCATCGGAGCAAATGGGGGAGCAGGGGAAATATTACTGCTACTACTCTCAGTTCAGTTCCTCCCTGGTGGCTGCGCTGGATAGAAAGGGTCTAAAGGAAAAGTGTCTTCTTCCCGCAATCGATCGTTTCTTCGGGCTTGGCCGTACCGTCCATGCTCTCTGGGATTCGCTGCGTTTTATAGCTCCGAAGAAAATAAGGCTGCAGGAAGTGCACCGTGCCTATGAGGAAGCACTGGAATTCTTCGAGGAGAATAAAAAGGGGCTGCGGAAACTGTTTCTCGAGGAATACGAAAGCGCCGGCGGTATTTCCGTCGTATTGTTGGGAAGGCCGTACACAGTTCTATCGCCGGCCATGAACAAGGGAATTCCCGATATTTTCGCATCCCTGGGGGTAAAGGCTTTTTTTCAGGATATGCTCCCGGCGGATTTAATAAACGAAAAGGAGGATGAAGACATTTCCTCTCTCCTCTCCGTCATTCATTGGCACTATGCGGCAAAGATCGTTGAAGCTGCCCGTATTACAGCAGGAATGGAAAGGCTGTATCCGGTACTCGTTACATCCTTCAAATGCAGTCCCGATGCTTTCGTGATCGAGTACTTCAAGAGAATCCTCGATCACTGGGGCAAGCCTTACCTTATTCTGCAGCTCGATGAGCATGAATCCAGAGTCGGGTACGAGACAAGGATTGAATCGGCGGTCCGGGCATTCCGGAATCACGATAAGAATAGACGCATCCTTCACCGGGGAAGGATGCTCCCTATAAATCCGACAATAGAGAAAACGCTGAAAGGAAAGGTTATGCTTTTTCCCAATTGGGATGCAGTGACATGCCCTCTGATGGTAGCCAACCTTCAGAGGCACGGCTTCGATGCCCGGCTGCTGCCGGAAAACGAAGAGGTGATTAAAAAGAGCATGCGGCACAATACAGGCCAGTGCATCCCTCTGAATGTGATCACCCAGGAGTTCGTCGATTACATAAAGAGCCGAGAATTGGATCCCGCTAAAACCGTTTTATGGGTGCCTAAAGCGGATATTTCCTGCAATATTACAGCTTTTCCCTACTACATTAAGAGCTGTCTGGAGGCTTTAGGCGGGGGTTTTGAAAAGGCGGGAGTCTTTGCCGGACTGCTTATTCAATGGGATATCTCGCTCTCTGTATGCCTGCATGCATACATCGCCGCTTTACTGGGAGGGTTGTTAAAGCGGTTGTCGTGCCGGATTCGTCCTTACGAGACCGAACCGGGCGAGACTGACAGGGTCCTTTCTGCAGGGGTTACGCTTCTCAGCCGATCGTTTAAGGGGGAAAGCCCTTTGGAAGAGACTTTGAAGGAAGTCATATCTTCCTTTGACCGTATACCCAAAGAGATGGGAGAGCGTCCTAAAGTGGCTATCTTCGGCGACCTCTATGTCAGAGATAACGATGTAATGAATCAGGGTTTGGTCCACACCATCGAGGATGCAGGGGGTGAGGTTATAACCACACCGTTAAACGAGTTTTTAAAAATCATGTCGGGATTCCACTTTAAAAGATGGTATGATTACGGGCAATATGTACATCTGGCAAAGACTAAAGCACTGCTTCTTGCAGTACAGCAGCTGGACAGGAGATATTACCATTATTTTGAGAAGTATTTGGGCCCCCTTTCAGATTTTCATCTGCAGCATTTGGAAGAGAAGCTCGCGAAGTTCAACCTCAGCTACTATCATGCAGGAGAATCGGTCGAAAATATCCTGAAAATTTTTCATATCATTGAAAATCATCCGGATGTCGCGCTCTTTGTGCAGGCCAGTCCCGCCTTTTGCTGCCCCTCTCTCGTTACAGAAGCCATGAAAAAAGATATAGAGCGTGTTACCGGTGTTCCGGTTGTAACCATTACTTACGACGGCGCCGGAGGAATTAAGAATGAAGTAATTGTCCCTTACCTCCGGCATTGACGCCGAATAATGGCCAACTTAACGCTGTCTATAGATAGTGATCTATTGAAAAAGTCTCGTAAGATTGCCATCGATAAAGATACATCGGTTAATGCCCTGGTGCGTGAATTCCTCGAGGGACTGGTACGCAGGGAAATAATTACTACTGATGATGTAATTATCCAGCTCAAGGACCTTTATAATATCATATCCGAAAATCTTGTTTTTTTAACAAGATTTTCGGATAT
>CBDUZM010000050.1:0-11515 GCA_965371685.1 uncultured Spirochaetaceae bacterium
ATAGATAGCGGCAGGTTGCTTGTCAATCAAACGGGAATCGTGTTAATCTCTTGGTGAGAGGAGCAAAATGACCGGCACCCCGTGGATGATTAGGATTCAGAAGAATACAGAGCTTTTTTTAACGTGGCGTAAACGACGAAAATTCGCCAAGAAGGCACGGCAGAAACAAAAAAATCCGATCCTGGACTGGGTGGAAGTCATAATCTCCGCTGTTTTAATAGTCTTTTTAATAAATCAGTTCCTGTTCCAGGCTTATCAGATTCCTTCCGGTTCAATGGAACATACCCTGGACATTAAAGACAGGATCTTCGTAAATAAATTCATATACGGCCCCGAGCTTATTCCCGGTATGTTCAAGATCAACGGTTTTACTGTTCCCGGGCGGGGAGAGATTATCATTTTTGAGAATCCTCATTATATCTCCAGGGGACCGCTCTTCGATATCGCCCACCGGCTTATCTATATGCTGACGTTCACTTTAATAGACATCGACAAGGATGAATTCGGGCAGCCGTCCCATCATTTTCTCATTAAAAGGGCTGTGGCTGTTTCGGGGGACCGCATCCGGGCGGAGAATGGGAACATGGAATTCCTTCCGGCGGGTGAAACCGATTGGATTACCGAACAGGAACTGCAGGAGCGTACAGGCCTGGAATATACTATCAGGCGTCTTCTCGACGAGAATACGTATCTGGCATTTGAAACCCTGGCCAAAGCCGAAGCCATGAAAGACGCGGGACTTTCCAGCCCTTTGAATACATCTGCGGCTAGAAGCGAAATTACCGGAAAATATCCGGACAGCTATTTCACCAGCATGGTTTGGAATCGTGTACGCTACCAGATAAATCCCGGTGTAGAAAAATACGGGGTCGAATGGAGGCGCGGTACATTGGGTTGGTATATCGGTGAAAAACATATCTTCCCTATGGGTGATAATCGCGACAATTCGAGAGATGCTCGCTACTTTCATGCTGTTAAAACGGACAAGGTGCTGGGTCGGGCCAGCTTCCGGTTCTGGCCGATTCCCAGATTCGGCGGAATCCGGTAAACATGATACAGGCGTTCGAAACCTATCACTTCAAGCACCGACAGAAGAAGACAAAGACTTTCAGTCTTTTTCTTCTCAAAACGGCTTTATTCAGCCTTCTCTTATATCTGTTGCTCAACGCTTTTTTTATATCCTCATTCTTTGTCGGTTCTGAATCCATGAATCCCGGAATTAAAGCCGGAGAGCGGCTCTTTATTTTGCCCATTGCGTACAGAATAAGGCTTCCTTTCTTTCAGAGGAGCATTGGCGGAATCCAGAAACCCGCGAGGGGGGATATCGTTGTAATTATTTCGCCTCAATATCCGAGACTGAGCTTTTTACAGAGCATTGCCGATCCTCTGGTACGTTTTTTTTCACTTCAAAAAGTGAGTCTCATCCGGGACAGCCGCGGCAGGAAAGCCGCTAAATACATGCTGAAACGGGTTGTCGGTGTACCGGGGGATACTGTCAAACTGGATGGTTTCGAAGCTTTCCTGAAGATCGGGAGCAGCAGTACGTTTTTAGGGGAAAAAGATGTCATTTCTGTTCCCTATTCAATAAACACCAGGCTTTTTGTGGAGGGATGGTCTTCCGATCTGCCTTTTTCCGGCAACAGGGAAGAGGTGAAACTTGGGGAGAATGAATATTTCCTTCTCGGAGATAATCGTCCTTATTCCAGTGATTCTCGAAGCTGGGGCGCCGTTTCCGTGGAGAGCTTTGTGGGTAAAGTATTCCTGCGATATTGGCCGTTCAAGAAATTTGGCAAACCCTGAAACGAATTTAGTAAACCGTGACCTGTCTCTGAGGGAATTATCCTCCGGTCTCGCCCTCTATATACACATACCCTTTTGTAAAGAGAAATGCTCCTATTGCGACTTCTATTCCGAAAGTCGTGTTCCCGCTCAACGGATAGAACAGGTCCTGCTGGAAATCAGGCAGGAGACCGAATACCTGCTGAGCCTCCTGTGTTATCCTCCCATCGAGACTCTGTTTATAGGCGGCGGTACGCCCAGCCTTATTCATCCGGACGAATTAACCGAATTATTGAACGCATTGAGCCGGTTCTATCACGATGGATTGCAGGAATTAAACGTGGAGGCAAATCCCGAATCCCTGAGTTCAGGTTTTCTCTCGGCTTGTGAAAGAGGAAAAGTTACGCGGTTGAGCCTTGGTATCCAGACCTTTCAGGATGGACTTTTACAAATTCTCGGAAGATCCGCCTCTTCTCAGGATAATTTAGACGCTCTCAAGCGGATTGAAAAATTCTGGAAAAATGATTTTAATATCGATCTTATGACCGGTATTCCGCGTCAAAACAGGGAAAACCTGCGGGAAGACCTGTGCCTGGCTCTCGATGCCGAGCCCGAACACATTTCCCTTTACTCCATGACTCTGGAAGAGAATACACCTCTGTGGAGAGAGGTTCAAAACGGAAGAATCAGGCTGGAAGAGGAAGAATACAGGGAAGAGCTGTGGCTCTTCGCATCCGATTATCTCATTAACAAAGGATACGAGAACTACGAGATATCCAACTTCGCCCTTCCGGGCAAGGAGTGCCTTCACAATCTACGGTACTGGGAAATGGCGCCGTATCTCGGGATCGGGCCAGGCGCCGTGTCCACACTCCCGGGCAGCACCCCGGGGCAGGGAGAAGGAATTGTTCGTTTGACACATTCAGACGGAATACAGAGTTTTTTGGAGAAAAAGAACCGGGGACTGTGTTGGGAAAGAATATCCCCGGAGGATTTCGTTTTTGAAAATATCATGATGGGGTTGAGGCTGAAGAAGGGTATTTCAAGAGAACGTTTCAAGCGCCGATTCGGTCTGGATCCCATTGAATTCCTGGGTGATTGTTTCCGGGAGTGGAAAACTAAAGGACTGGCTGAATCGTCGCCCGGTCATGCCTTTCTTACTGAAAAGGGAAGGCTTGTTTTAAACCGGCTCTTGTTGGAACTTCCTGATAAAGAGAAATATCCGGAGGTTTCCATTCACTGGCCTGCTTGAAAATGTATTTGACCTCTCTAAGCCTGTTGACCCTCAAACAGGCTCTCTATATAATGTGTTTTCAATTATTGATGAACCGGCTGTCGGCGGGTATCGAGAAAGAAATCCATCAGATACAAGGACAATGAACAATGAATGTGCGTGTAAGGTACGCCCCTTCTCCTACAGGATACCAGCACATTGGAGGAATACGGACGGCTCTTTTCGATTATCTCCTGTCACGATCCCTGGGTGGGACCTTCATCCTGCGTATTGAAGATACGGACCGGGAACGTTTCAAGGAAGACGCCCTGCAGGATATTTACGACACCTTTGACTGGCTGGGTTTCAGCTGGGACGAAGGCCCGGATAAAGGAGGCGATTTCGGTCCCTATTTTCAATCAGAGAGAAGAGAGATCTATCGAAAATATACCGAGAAACTCGTGGAATCCGGTCATGCCTACCGGTGCTACTGCTCTTCCGAGCGGCTTGAAAAGCTGAGAGAGGAGCAGCAGGCAAAAAAGCTCCCACAGGGGTACGATCGTCGCTGCAGGAACCTGAGCAGCGATGAAATAAACAGCTTTGAAAACCGGGGCATTTTGCCTGTCATTCGCTTCAAGATACCTCTGGAGGGAAGCACATCATTCCACGATGAGCTGTTGGGGGATATAGAAGAGGACAACATTGAGGTTAATCCCGACCCCGTACTGATGAAATCCGACGGATTTCCCACGTATCACCTGGCTAACGTGGTGGACGATCACCTGATGGAGATAACGCATATTTTGAGGGGCCAGGAATGGCTGCCGTCCGTACCTCTCCATGTTCTCCTCTATGAAGCGTTCGGATGGAAGCCGCCGCTGTACTATCACCTTCCCATGGTTCTGGGGGAAGACGGGCGAAAGCTGTCTAAAAGACACGGGTCGACGCGAGCAGCCGATTTCAGGAAGGAAGGCTACCTGCCCGATGCACTGCTTAACTACATCGCTCTGCTAGGGTGGTCGTACGATGATTCAAGAGAATTTTTCACCCTTGATGAGCTCGTTTCATGCTTTAAACTCAACAAGATCAACAAAGCTCCGGCGGTATTCGACTACAAGAAGCTTGCCTGGTTCAACGGTATGTATATACGAAAAAAATCAGACAGTGAAATCCTTGATCTGATTTTGACTTATTTTACCGATCAGGGACTGATAAGCATTCCGATTACGGTCGAAGAGAAAAAATTGGCGGAAGGCGTCGTCCCCCTTGTTAAGGAGAGGATAAAATTACTCAGCGAAGCCCCGCAGATGGCCCGTTTCATCTTCAAAGGGCCTGAAAACTTCTCTGCAGAGGAGCTGATACCAAAGAAACTGGATGCATCTAAAACACTGGATGTTCTGAAGGCTCTGAAGCCTCTTATTGAAAAATTCGAAGAGAGATCGGACGAGGAAAATGAGGCGATCTTTCGCAAAATTGCGGCGGAAATGGAAGTCAAGCTGGGCGATCTGTTGATGCCGCTGCGAATTGCGCTTACCGGATCGAAGGTTTCACCCCCGCTTTTCGAATCCATACGACTGCTGGGGGTTAAGCGGGTGAGTGAGAATATTAATAAGGCCATGGAAAAAATGGAAAGCCGGGAGAAAGGATAATGGAAACGGCACTGACAATGGATAAACTTGTCTCTCTCTGTAAACGCAGAGGTTTCATATATCAGTCCAGTGAAATATACGGGGGGCTGTCCTCTGCCTGGGATTACGGTCCGATGGGCATCGAGCTCAAGAAACGGATTCAGGATGTCTGGTGGCGGGAGATGACGCAGCTCCATGAGAATATCGTCGGTCTCGATGCGGCTATCCTCATGCATCCCAGGGTATGGGAAGCTTCGGGGCACGTGAATAATTTCACCGATCCTCTTGTCGACTGCAGACAGTGCAAGCTTCGCTTTCGCGCAGACCAGATTGATGAAGAAAACCTGAAAAACCATAAATGTCCTAACTGTGGCGGGGAGCTCACGGATCCGAGAAACTTTAACCTTATGTTCAAGACACATATAGGTCCTGTGGAAAACGACAGCGGTATCGTGTATCTGCGCCCGGAAACGGCTCAGGGCAGCTACGTGAACTACCGGAATATTCTGCAAAGCAGCCGGCTGAAAATTCCTTTCGGTATTGCCCAGGTGGGTAAGGCGTTCAGGAACGAAATCACCACAAAGAGTTTTATTTTCAGGACCTGTGAATTCGAGCAGATGGAGATGCAGTATTTTATTCACCCGTCCGAGGATAAAAAGTGGTTCGAATATTGGAAGCAGGAAAGATTCAACTATTATGTTGACCTCGGTATTAGGGAAAAAAAGCTTCGGTTCAATCAGCACGGACCTGACGAGTTGGCTCATTACGCCAAGGTGGCATACGATATTGAATACGAATATCCCTTCGGCTGGCAGGAGTTCGAGGGCATCCATAACCGTACGGATTACGATTTAAAGCAGCATACCGAGTTTTCCGGAAAAGACCTGAGATATTTAGATGAAAGCAGTAAGGAGCGATACACGCCTTATATAATCGAAACCGCCGTCGGTTTGACCAGGAGTGTACTCGTTGTATTATGCGATGCTTACGACGAGGAGGAGGTGGAAGGAGAGATGCGGGTGGTACTTCGTATACACCCAAAACTGGCGCCGATCACTGCCGGCATCTTTCCCCTGATGAAAAAAGACGGGCTGGCGGAGCGTGCAAGAGAGATTACAGAAGAGCTTAAGGAGGATTTCTCCGTTTTTTATGACCAGGGAGGAGCAATCGGCAGGCGCTACCGGCGGCAGGATGAAATAGGCACTCCCTTCTGTATTACCGTCGATTATCAGACTATGGACGATGGGACGGTGACTCTCCGTTTCAGAGACAGTATGGAACAGATCAGGATCAAGACAGCGGAACTCGTTTCAAGGCTCAGGGAAGAGATGAAAGCCTACAAGAGAGTGGATATATGAAATCGGTTTACATAATACTCAAAAGTAGGGGTTTTATACAGCAGTGCAGCAATGAAGAGGGTTTGAGAAAGGCCCTGGATTCAGAGCAGTTGACATTTTATGCCGGTTTTGATCCTACCGGAGGCAGCCTGCACATTGGCCACCTTGTACCTCTCATGGCAATGGCGCATTTACAGCAAGCGGGGCATAAACCTATCGCTCTGATCGGCGGTGGAACCGCCAGGATAGGAGATCCTTCGGGTAGGACGGAAACGCGCAGGATGCTGTCCGTGGCGCAAATCCAGGAGAATGGACAAAAATTCAGAAAGCAGATATCCCGGTTTATCGACTTCTCCAACAACAGGGCTTTGATGATTGACAACGCGGAATGGCTCGCGGAGCTCAACTATATCGACTTTCTCAGAGAGATAGGCAAACATTTTTCTGTAAACCGCATGTTGAGTTTTGAAGCCTACAAACAGCGTCTCGAAAAAGGCCTGACTTTTATTGAGTTTAATTACCAGCTGCTGCAGTCTTACGATTTCCTCATTCTTCATCAGAAATACGGCTGCACCCTTCAGCTGGGAGGAGACGATCAGTGGGGAAATATTATCGCCGGTATGGAGTTGGTAAGGCGGATCGAAAGTAAAGAGGTTTACGCATTGACCTCTCCCCTGGTAACCCGTGCTGATGGGAAAAAAATGGGTAAGACGGAGAAAGGAGCTCTTTACCTGGATCCGGAGATGGTAAACCCCTACGATTTTTATCAGTATTGGATTAACGTACCGGATCCCGATGTAGAAAAATTTCTTCTCCTCTTCACATTCCTGCCGGTCGCCGAGATAAAGGAACTATCCGGACTGGAGGACAGAGAGATCAATAAGGCGAAGGAAAGACTGGCGTATGAATTGACCTGTATTGTGCATGGAAAAGCGGAAGCCGAAAGGGTTAGAGAAACATCGAAAGCGGCTTTCAGCAGGGATTCTTCCGGAGACATTTCCGGTATGCCCAGTCTCGATATACAGAAACAGGAAATGAAAGATGGAATGAACGTAGTCGAACTGTTCAACCGCTCAGGACTCTGCTCATCCAGGAGTGAAGCCAGGCGTCTAATTGTCCAGGGCGGCGCCTATATCAACGATCAAAATGTACAGGCGCCGGATACAACGATCAGTGAAAATTGGATAAACAACGGTCTTATTGTGCTTCGGGCAGGGAAGAAGCGGTATTTTAAAATAGTGGTAAAAGAATAAATGAGTGAATAGACCCTGCTTGTAAGAGTGGGATATTTTTATTACGGTCTGCTTAGGCTGGTATGTATTGAGGAAGGTAGATATGGGGTTAAGGGGTGAGGTTTTTTCATCACGAGCGGTATTCGATAAACGGACGTATTTCTTTAATGTCAAAGAAAACAGGCATGGGGATCTATTCCTGAATATTGTGGAAAGCAAAAAACATAATGAGGATGGCTTTGAGAGGCATTCCCTGATAGTATTTCAGGAAGATTTAGAGGAATATCTTGAAGCTTTCAATAAAGCAGTATCATATATTCAGAAGCACTAATTACCGGATGATCGGAAGCTTCTCCTGTGAATGGGGGATGGTCCCAAACGCTTCAGAGTAATTCTGTGCTCTAAAGTCGGATACCCCTTATGCTTATCGAAACCATATTCCGGTAAAATACGGGCATACCTTTCCATCCAGAGATCCCTGGACGTTTTAGCGAGGATTGACGCTGCCTGTATTTGAGGGATTATCCTGTCTCCCCTGACAATCGCTCTGCAGTTCTGTTTAATACATGGGCAGAAAAGGCCGTCAACCAGGATTATATCCGGCACAAGTCTAAGTTTTTTTACGGCCCGCTTCATGCACAACAGAGTTGCGCAGTGGATATTAATACGATCTATTTCATCAGGCCAGCACCACCCGACGGCATAATCTAGGGCTCGTTGTCTAATAAGAGCGGCGATTCTTGTCCTCGCGCGGGGTGTAAGGCATTTCGAATCCTTGAGTACATCTATTGGGAAATCTTCAGGCAGTATGACGGCAGCGGCGGTAACGGGACCCGCTAATGGCCCCCTCCCGGCTTCGTCTATCCCGCAGATCAGCTCCTCCGGCATGATGTATGATAGCTGTCATACATGTTTCGCACAAGAGGCCCATTGCAGGAAGTGCCGATCGAGCAGTGACAATCCACTTGACTCAAGCCGAATTCCGGTGATATAATCTTTATAATATCATATCCGAAAATTTTGTTTTTTTAACAAGATTTTCGGATATGATAGCTTGAAGATGAACAAACCTTAAGAAAGGTTTATTCACTGATAGCGGTTTCACCCGCACATTTTCTTTTTATTAATCCAATATTTATTGGGTTGCGGGTGAAACCTGCGATAGGTATCAATTTATGAAAATGCTCGTAACTGAATAAACTGGGAGAAATAGTGTTCCTAAAAAACGTCGAACTTTTTGGTTTCAAGTCTTTTCCAGAGAGGACACAGCTGGAATTCCAAGATGGAATCAGCGCGATTCTCGGGCCCAACGGATGCGGGAAGAGCAATGTTGTGGATGCCATTCGGTGGGTTACCGGCGAGCAATCCACAAAATCCCTCAGGGCTGCCAGAATGGAAGATGTCATTTTTAACGGTTCCGAAGATCGTAAAGCTCTGAATATAGCAGAAGTCACATTGACCCTGCTAAACAACAACGGCCTCCTGCCTCTCGATATACCCGAAATTGCCATTAGAAGGCGTCTCTACCGTTCAGGAGAAAGCGAATACTGCATAAACCGCAGGATTGTGCGTTTGCGGGAGATACGTGAGCTTTTCTTCGATACAGGCATCGGCAAATCAGCCTATTCGATAATAGAGCAAGGTAAGATAGATCAGGTTCTTTCCGCTAAGCCTGAGGATAAGCGTTATATCTTCGAAGAAGCGGCAGGGATTACCAGATACAAAGTCAAGGCTCAGGAAGCAGAGAGAAAGCTCCTGCGTACTGAGGAAAACATGCGGCAGATAAATATTATTCTCAGTGAAGTCAGGAGAAACTATAATTCTCTGAAAGCTCAATCCGAGAAGACAGAACTATACCGTCAAATACGGGATTCCATTTTCAATCTCGATAGGGACGTACAGCTTCTGAATCTCAAAGATTTTTTAGCAAACAAAGATAAAAAAGAAGCGCGGCTGAAAACCGTAAGCAGCAGCCGGGAGAAACTTCAGAAAAAGGTTGATGTAATCAATAAAAATATGGAGGGGAACATCGATCTGGTAAATGCGATGGAAGCAAAGCTTATTGAAAGCCAAAAGAAAACATACGGTATAGACCTTGAAAAGAATAATAAAGACAGCCAAATTAAGATTATAAAAGAACAAATAAACGAACTCCACAGGAAGATTCGCGAAGATGAGCTGCGGGGGCAGAATACTAAAACCAAATTGAATAACCTTCACGAAGAATCGAAACAGAAGAATAATTCGTTGATGGAATTGATAGCCGAGACAAAGGATATAAAGATAAATATCGAGGGGTTTGAGAGAGATATCGAGCTGTTCAGCGAAAAAATTGCCGTGAATGACAAGGAAACAACGAACAACGATAGAGAAATGGACGGTCTGGAGAAATCGATAGAGTCGTTAAGGGTGAATTTACGGCAGATAACCGACGATATCGTGACTCAAATGGATCAGAAGCTTAAGGAAACAGGCTATTCATATAAAGATCGGCGGAAAATCGAGGACGAGATAGAAGAACTCCTTGGATCAATGATTATCCAGATCGAAGGCAGGAAAGCCCTTGTAGATGATTTGATCAGGATAGGCACAGATCAGCGGGAAGATTCGGCTAAAATTATACGGTCTGTCGGCAGTCTGCTCCAGGAAAGCATTGGTAAAATACGAAAGCTTGATAAGCTTTTCGGCAGCTACAAGAAATCTACTCCTTCATTTATTGACGAGTTTCTTTCTCCAGAAGGGATCATTACCAGGAAGCGGGAAATCGACTCTCAGCTTAATCAGACTCATGAGGGGATACTAAACAGGCGCAAGGCAAATGAAAGGCTCAGGGAAGAAAGCAAGACATTGAATAAAAAAATAGACGATTATAGAAAAACTCTGGAAGGTTTGAGGGTGAATCAGGCAAGAACGGAAACAAGGAAGCTTACTTTGGATGAACAAATAGCCAGGCTTGAAAGAGAAATTTCAGAACAGCATGTCTTCCTGGAGCAAATTTCCGAAGTGATAAGCGATACGAAAAGTAGAATTAAGAAACTTCAATCGCGCATAAGGAACCTTGAGGAGGAGAGGAGTCGTCTGGACAGCGAAGGACAGGAGCTGAAAGAGACTCTATCGAGGTTGGAAAAGGATATAACGAAAAAAAACGAATTGCTTTTAACAGAAGAAAAGCAGCTTAAAGAATCCATGGACAGGCTGCTGAAACTCCAGGCGCAGCTGGAAGGCCTGCAAATAGATTTAGCTGAAGTCAATACGGAAATTAAAAACATTTATTTAAACTTCAATGAAAAATATTCCAGGGATTTGACGGAATTCGAATCCCGTATGTTTGACATAAAGGCGCCGACAAAGGATCTCCGGCAGCAATTGACAGACAGAAGGGATGAGCAAAGGAAGCTGGGGCATGTAAATCTCATGGCGCCGGAAGAATTTCTTGAAGTGAAAGAACGATTCGAATTTCTGAAATCCCAACTTGAGGACCTTCAAAAGGCAAAAAATGATCTCAGAAAAATTACAGAGCAAATTCAGTCTGAGTCAGTTGAACTTTTTCTAAATACATACAAAAAAATAAAGCAAAATTTTCACCTGATGTTCCGCCGGCTTTTCGGAGGCGGTCGGGCGGAATTGAAACTTGAAAATCCCGATGATGTATTGGAATCCGGTATCGAAATGCTGGCCCAACCACCTGGTAAGAAGCTGGAGAACATCGACTTATTATCGGGTGGTGAGCGGGCTTTAACCGGAGTGGCCTTACTTTTTGCCGTGTATCTTACTAAACCGTCACCGTTCTGCATCCTGGATGAAATTGATGCTGCGTTGGACGACGAAAACATCGGGCGCTTCATTAATCTTCTTCAGGAATTTTCCAAGGATACTCAATTTCTTATCATAACTCATAATAAACGCACCATTACGAGCGCGAATTCTTTGCTGGGTGTAACCATGGAGGAATCCGGAGTATCTAAGATTATAACAACAAGGTTAAGGGAGAATAGAAACTAGAATCTGAAAAAGCAGATTTTTTTTGTGCTTATCATAGTGGGGGAGGGGAATATGATAAATTTACAGAAATATCTTATCCCGGTCTTGGCGATTACCGGTGTTTTTACCCTGTTTACCTGTAATACTGTTTCCAGGAATATATTTGGCGTAAACGAGATTGATAGTGTAGACCATGAAATATCGGAATCTGAAAGTATTGAACCTGTAACGCCGGACAAGGATCTCTCTCCGGTCAGATATGCCAGGCAAACAGCTTCTCCGGATATTATCTCTTATCACACTCCCAAAGCAGTATCCCTTCCCGACTTTCCTCTTCTGTTGCCT
>CBDUZM010000051.1:0-11488 GCA_965371685.1 uncultured Spirochaetaceae bacterium
GTAAAAACTGTTGTAACTCCATAAAAAAAGCGAGGGACTTTCAATCCCCCGCTCCGTAATTCTATGCCTTAAAAGGACTTATCAGTCAGCGAGCGAGGAGAATCGAACTCCCGGCACAAGCTTGGGAAGCTTGGGTATTACCACTATACGACGCTCGCAAGTTTATAACAAAATATCAGTTTTTTTATTTTTTGTCAATTATACTATTTCGTTTGTCAGTTTTATCGCCTCCACTCTTCTCCATTGATAGTTAAGATGAGTTTGGAATCCTTTTGTATAATGTATGGAATCGATATTACCCCTCCGGGGTGTTTCATGCTTATGAGCAGCTTTGTTGCCTCTTCCATTTTTTCCGACAACTCGATGCTCATTAGAATGGGATACTTCGGCAATTCCGCCTGGAAAACACCAAACTTCAGCTCCGCGCCGATTAGTTCGGGTTCCGTCATAGTCAGCTGCAGGGAGCTGCCTTCCGGAAGCTCTTCTCCCGTACCGGGATCCTGGCTCACAATCACTCCGGCTTGCTCGTTCCGTTCCGCCGATCTGCTGATGAACCGGAAGATAATTTCCTCATGCACTAATTCAGCCATGGCTTCTTGAAAGTTCTTACCCATAAGGTCGGGAGCTTCCAATATCTCGCCCCTCGGTCCTTTACTTACAACCATATCCACATAGGTTACTTCATTTTCCCTCACTTCTGATCCAGGAGGAGGATTCTGTTCAAGCACCGTTTCTGCAGGTAATTCATTGAATACATACATGACCGGTTCCCTTATCCGGATAAGGGGTTGTGCATCCGAGGAGAAGAGCTCCCACAGCTCAATCTTTATATCAGATAGGGTTTTCCCGATATAATTACCCACATTCTCCACCACGGGTCCTTCACTCACAGTAAGAAAGACAGTACGTCCGGATTTAACAACGGCGCCGCCACGCGGTCGCTGTTCAATTACAACCCCCTTTCCATGTATAGATGAATGTTTAAGCTGTATTCGTGCATTGAGATCTTTTTCCTGCAGCTTCCAAACAGCGTTAACCAGATTATTCTCTCCGCTTCCTGTGTCAACAACATTGGGTACTAATACTTCATCCGGACCTCTTAATACGAGCGAGAACGTGATAACGGCAGCAAAAATCATAACGACAACTATAGAGATTATCAGTAGGATGGTGATTTTAAAAAAACGTTTCTCAGGAGTGTCGCGGTAATGAGGGAAAAGATTCCTGAATCGGTCAGAGAATGTATTCATTTTGTACCTCCTAACTGGGAACCGATAAAATCCCTATTGCCATTTAGAAAAGCATGCCAATCCATAGCTTTCTTTGACTGTATTTGTAATTTTTTGATAAATAACACTCCCCGGCCTGTCATCACGAGAATACCATACTTTTTTCTTGTTCCCAAGACCATCCCCGGACTCGCTGCTGTTTTTCCGCTGTCAGGGTTATCGATTTCGGGAAGGGCTTCTCCATTGAGTAGAAACAACAGGCGCCCCTTGTAGCTGGTAAACGCCTTGGGCCAGAGTAGATAGGCACGTATCATGCGATCTATCTTTTCTGCTCCATCGTTCCAATTTATCTCTCCATCTTTTTTTTCGATAATATGACAGAATGTGGCCTTGTCCTCGTCCTGCGGTATCCCGCTATAATCACCGGAGCGGATCCTTTCAAGCACTGAAATCAGCATTTCCGAACCCAAGCCGGCTGCGGTTTCTATCAGATCGGGAATCGTATCTTTGCCTGTAAGCGAAAAACGCTTCTGTGCCATAATATCACCCGCGTCCATCTGAAGAGCGAGTTTCTGTATCGTTACGCCAGTCTCATGGTCACCGCTTAAAATCGCTGCCTGAAGTGGAGATGGACCTCGATGCCGGGGAAGTAGAGAGGGATGAAGGTTGAGACCGCCCTCCGGGAAAAGATCTAAAAAAGATTTTCTGAAAATCTTATGATAGGCGACGACTACAAGGATATCCGGACGAAGCGCTCGAATTGTTTCCCTAAAATCCGCATTTATTATCGGCGGTTGATAAACAGGAAGCCCGAGCTCAAGAGCTTTAAGCTTTACAGGCGGGGGGGATAATTTTCTTCCTCTTCCCGCCGGCTTATCCGGACTGCACAAGACTCCGACAATCGTATAGCGGCTTGTGAGGGTTTCAAGAGGCAAGACGGCGAGTCCGGGTGTGCCGGCAAATAGTATACGCATCAGACAGCTGTTTTCTGTCCCTTGTACTGTCTAATAAGCCTTCCGCGTTTTTTAGTGTTAACATAATCGATGAAAAGCTTCCCGTTTAAATGATCCAGCTCGTGCTGTATGGTTCGGGCTAAAAGCCCCTGAGCTTCCAGGACGAAGGGTTTTCCATTCTCGGTCCATGCATGCAGCTTCACTGAAGCGGGACGAACAACATCGGCATTTATACCCGGTATGCTCAAACAACCTTCCTGGTATTCCACCATTTCCAGCGATGTTCCGCTAATCTCCGGATTGATAAATATTCTTGGCTTATCGTGGGGTACGTGGGTAATAAAAAGCCTCAAGAGCTGGCCTACCTGCACAGCTGACAGTCCAATGCCTTTCCCGAGGTACATCGCCTCGAACATAGCCTTTACAAAATCACCTATGCCCTGATCAAAATTTTTCACTAAAACGGATTGCTTCCTCAGGCGTGGATCACCCAATGTTACTATCTTCATAATCTCACCTTAATAAATATAAATATTACAAATAGCCACACCGACTGTCAACACGAGCGCTGCCAATGATCTTACAGGGGGTTCTGATAAATTCGTCCGTTTGTACCACAGATCGAGCTAAGCCTTTATTCTATTCTTCCGGTGAAAACTCATCTTTGCCGGCGCCGCACTCAGGGCAAATCCAGTCGTCGGGTAAATCTTGAAAAGAAGTGCCCGGATTTATTCCGCCTTCCGGATCGCCCTTTTCTGGATCATATATGTAACCACACACATCGCATACATATTTCATCATCTAATCGCTCCTAATCTTCATTCGGTCTTCGGATGGTAATCCGATTATGATCAAACGTCTGGCAAAAACAGGAAATAGGAGCATTACCCATTATTTACACTTTGTCAAGATGCTTAGATAAATACATTAGCGTAATACTCAACCTTTGAGTTCGGACACATTGCTCTTGACAATCAGGTAAAATTGCAAAATCATAGGAGCATGATTAGCAAACTGGACAAGCTGGTATCAGCCATTCTCAAATCTTACGAAAAACTGGGGGGCATTAACCACCTTGAAGGACCAAACCTACCCTCCCGCCAGAGCATCTCTAACATCGTTGATGAGTTGGAGTCTTTAATCTTTCCCGGTTTCAGGGACGAAGCGAATCTCGAGAGGATAAACCTTAGTTATATTTTAGGAGAAAAAATTACTCGTATAGCGAAAACCCTCATCAACGAATCAGAAAAGAGCCTCAGGTATACGTGCAAGATACAGGAAAACTGTGAAAGAATGGGGGACTGCCGGGCCGAAGCTGAAGACAGGATCCTGCGGATATTATGCAAAGTGCCTGAAATCCGGCGAATGGTCAACCTGGATGTGGAAGCAGCCTTTCAAGGCGATCCGGCTGCTAAATCGCATGAAGAGATAATCCTTTCGTACCCCGGTGTAGAAGCAATTATGATGTACCGAATCGCTCATGAGTTCTGGGAAGAGAAAATTCCACTCATTCCCAGAATAATGAGTGAGTATACACATGGAAAAACCGGCATAGACATACATCCCGGAGCTACCATAGGACGCTCCTTTTTCATTGACCATGGTACAGGTGTCGTGATCGGTGAAACGACCCTTATCGGAAATAATGTAAAGATATATCACGGTGTTACTTTGGGGGCACGAAGTGTGCGTAAAGAAGATGCCAATCAGAAACGGCATCCGACTATTGAGGATGATGTAACCATTTATCCAGGGGCTACTATCCTGGGAGGAGAGACTGTTATTGGAAAAGGATCGATAATAGGCGGTAATGTGTGGCTTCTCAGTTCTGTACCGGCCTACAGCAAGGTCTATTATCAGACAGAAACTCTTGTATCAAGAAAAGGAGATTGGGACTTCCCGGATTATCAAATATAATCTGCTCACAGATGCCTAATTTATCGTAAAAGGTTTATAATCACCTGCGTCAATCCTATAAACGCTCCCAGTATTGCGCCGAAAACATTGATCCACTTCAAATGCGTGGCGATTACCGTCAACAGGAGTTTCTCCACTTCCGCCACATCGAGTTGATTGACTTTATCCACTACAATCTGCTGAATATTAAAGCTTTCTGTTAGGTTCGGAAGCCTCGCTTTTAGAACATCCAGCAGCTTGGCGGTAAGATAACTATCGAGCCTCTCTTTTTTCACCTCGTCTATACTGAGAAGCTCTCCGATTTCCAAATCACCGTTATTCTGTAAAAAGTTCTCTGCCAAAGAGATAATCTTGTTGGCAACGACCTCGGAGCTCTCAGATCGGTTCAGGTAGCTTAGAATAGGGTTCGAGATGTACTGGATAATCTCGTCCGGCGAAAAACCGAACTCGGAATTTACAATTTCGAGAAGGCTTCTCGATCCGTTTCTATCGAGGAAACTGTCAACAAAGGCAATTATCCTATCTCCTGTACTATCACCCTGAAGAAGGTCCAGTATTTTGTTACCGGCAATTTCGGCCTTTTCTTCCAGATCTATATTCGCGGAGTAGACGACATCGGCCAGTCCCTGCTTCCTCCACCTTATAAGACTCGTTTGAACTGCAGCCGTTATTTTTTCCTGATTCTCCGGTTCCAGGGCACTTTCTTCAAGATAATCCAGAGCCTCAGTAACTATTTCGGGCATTTTTTCTTCCAGAGTCCTGTCGTACTGGGCTACTGAAATAAAAAATTTTTGGAAATTATTGAGCTTATCCAGGATATCTCTAAGGAGAAAACGCCCTTTAATCTCAATTTCTTTCCTCACTGGATCACTTCTAAGATACTTAATAAGACTGTCAGTCAGGCTCGGTAGAAGAGTCTTGAAACCGGCAACTGCGCTGCTCACTATCTCTTCCGGAATTAAGCTATCCAACGATGCGTTCTGTCTCAGCTTAGTTGTAATCCAGGTTTTCATTTCGCCGAGAAGCCATGTTCTGAGCTTACCTTTCTCCGTAAGCAAAGGAAGAATCCTGGCTTTTATAAATCCATGCAGTTTTTCCCTGTCTGTAATTTCTGAAAGGGTTTTCCCTGACAGTGACTCTACTATTTCAGTTAATAGAGACCGGATTGCTTCGTGAAAACGATCGGATGTAAAAAACCTTTTTAAAGTTCCGGCCAAATAACTTTCCAGGGATTGATAAAAGATCCTCCATTGTTCCCTATTAAGGCCGGACAAAGGCATGTTTAAGAGCTTTTCCGATAAAGCGGCGATATTCCTGTGCACTCCGCTCCGAAAGCCTTCAGAGCTGATCTGATTTATCAAGGTTTCTTCATTTATAAGCTGATCGGACACCATCCTCCCGATGCTGTCGGCTAATGAGTGGCGCTGCTTGGGAATAATGCCGGGAGTCATAGGAATCCGGATACCAAAGATTCTCTTAGCAGTAAGGGGTCGGAAAAGCATCTTGATAGCTACGGCATTGGTAACATATCCAATAATGGCGCCCAATACCGGGGGAAGGAGCCACGGAAGCAGGTTCTGGAAAAAGCCGCCGCTCATCTGAGTTCCTCGGCCATTTCTTCTGCGTTTGATTTAGAATCTACAATCTCCATATAAGCGCCGAAAACCCAGCCTTCGAGACCTTCCAGGCTGACTCTGTGCCAGTAATCGGTCTCATCTTCGACAGTTTCCTTTTTTTCAGTTGTTGAGAGTATTTTTACTATTGTTCCTTTCGTTAATCCATCCAGGACTTTCGATGATATAGACGGCTTTACGCGTAATCGCAGGTAATTGCTATTCACCACTCCCCAGTTGGAGTGTATCGAGAGTACCGGCGTTGCAGGAAGACGGAAAGCCTGCTCATCCTTTTTACTGCCGCAGCAGATTAGAAGGATAGTTAATAATGCGAGCAGCGTAATTACCCTGATGTATATTTTCATTAGTTTCCCTGCGAATTTTCCAGGCTTTTTATTTCATCCCTTAATACGGCGGCTCTTTCGAACTCTAGATTTTTTGCCTGCTCGAGCATCTCTTTTTCCAATAACTTAACGAGAGCATTCCTTTGCCCGGGAATAAGAAGGTTGAAACTCTTCTTTAAAACATCCAGATTCTTAATTTCGTCGTTCCTCTTCTCTTCCCTCCGTCTTATAAGTATATCCTGTATGGACTTGGAGATTGTCCTGGGAGTAATACCATGGCTGCTGTTGAACTTCTCTTGAATATTTCTTCTTCTTTCCGTCTCGGCTATGGCGATTTTCATCGCATCCGAGACCTTGTCCGCATACATCAGCACTTTTCCATTCACATTCCTTGCCGCCCGTCCAACAATCTGTATGAGTGAAGTGGCGCTTCGCAGAAATCCGATTTTGTCTGCATCGAGGATTGCTATGAGAGAAACCTCCGGCAAATCCAGACCTTCCCGAAGCAAATTTATACCTACCAGCACATCAAAATCACCCATGCGAAGTCCCTTCAGGATCTCTACCCTTTCAAAGGTACCGATCTCGGAATGCAGATATCGCACTTTTAAACCTAATTCTGAAAGATACTCGGCAAGATCCTCAGCCATTTTTTTTGTAAGGGTAGTAATTAAAGTTCTCTCACCTGCACTTATCCTTTGTTGTATCTCCTTGTAGATATCCTCAATCTGTCCGGTAGAGGAACGAACCACGATAGCGGGATCAAGCAGCCCGGTAGGCCTGATGATCTGCTCAACCACTTTATGGGACTTCTCCATCTCCTCTTCAGAGGGAGTGGCGGAGACGAAGATAGCCTGGCTCAATAGACTTTCGAACTCTGCATAGTATAAGGGCCGGTTGTCCAATGCGGAAGGCAGGCGAAATCCGAAATTCACCAAAGAGAGCTTTCGTGATCGATCACCTTCATACATACCCCGGACCTGAGGGAGGGTAACAGGCGACTCATCAATGAAAGTTAGAAAATTTTCAGGAAAAAAATCCAGCAGAACAGCCGGTCTTTCACCCTTTTTACGACCGCTCAATGAACGGGAATAATTCTCTATTCCTGAACAGTATCCCATGGTTTCGAGCATCTCCAGATCGTACTCTGTGCGGGATTTTATCCTTTCAGCTTCCAAAAGCTTCCCCTGATCGAGGAATTCCCTATACCGTACACTTAGCTCATCTCTGATTTCAGTAATAGCGTTAGCGACTCTTTCCTCTGGCATTACGAAATACTTTGCCGGGTATATTGTGCAGATCTCCCGCTCTTCTATTGTATTCCCGGTCAAAGGATCTATGAGCTTAATACGCTCCAGTGTATCCCAGTCAAATTCCAACCGTACAACAGCTTGAGAATAGGAGGGGTAAATTTCGAGGACATCGCCTCTCATTCTGAAACGCGATCTTTCCAGGACTGCGTCGTTTCTCTCGTATTGCAGGGAAATGAGCTGTTTAAGAATTTCCCGTGTATCCACCGTATCGCCAATGGATAGTTGAAGTTTCATTTCCCGATAGTCGCCGGGACTGCCGATTCCATATATGCAGGAGACGGTGGCTACCACAATTATGTCCCTACGTTCCATGAGCGATGTTGTGGTGGAGAGGCGGAGGCGGTCGATCTCTTCGTTGATGCTTGCGTCTTTGGCTATGTAGAGGTCTTTTCCGGACACATAAGCTTCTGGTTGATAATAATCGTAATAGGAAACAAAATATTCCACAGCATTATTCGGAAAGAAATTTTTAAATTCCCGGTAGAGTTGGGCTGCAAGTGTTTTATTATGGGAAACTACCAGGGCAGGCAGTTGAACCGCTTCCACGATTTTTGCCATAGTGAATGTCTTACCCGATCCGGTTACACCTTTTAAAGTCTGGTAATTAGAGCCTTTCTGTATACCACTAACGAGAGAATCAATCGCCTGCTGCTGGTCTCCCGCAGGTGCAAAGTCTGACACAGTTTTGAATTTTGCCAAGACTAATCCTCTTTTTCACTCATGGAATTAATGTATTCGATCTGAAAGTGTAACCTGAAAGGATTTTTTTGATTTACCCCGGATAACTACCACATCCACCGTTTCTCCCGGTTTATTGTCTTCCAGGGCGCTGTACAAATCGACAATGCTAGCCACGGTAAGGTCGTCCACTTCAATTAGAATATCTCCTCCAATATAGATTATGTTCTGACTGGATGTACGAACAGCTTTGTCGCCCCCCTGAATACCCGCTGCTTCGGCCAGTCCCCCCGGCTTTACTTCCGAGACCAGGATCCCCTTTTCAACAGGGAGCCCGGCATAGCTTACGAGTTGGGGAAACAGTTGAACTGGCACTATATCGATCCATCCCCTTCTTACTTCACCATATCGAATGAGATCCGGTATTACCCTTTTCGCTGTATCAACCGGCACGGCAAAACCGACACCGACGGAACCTCCGGATGGTGAGAGAATGGCTGTGTTTATTCCTATCATCTCTCCGCGGGAATTCAAGAGGGGGCCCCCTGAGTTTCCGGGATTAATGCTTGCATCCGTCTGAATGGTTTCCTTCACAACCAGTCCTTCACCGGTTTTCACAGGACGTCCCAGCCCCGAAACGATACCGGTCGTCAAGGTACGTTCGAGAGCGAATGGATTACCTATGGCAAGGACCTTCTGCCCGACGTGAAGGTTCGATGACGATCCAAAGGGTATTGTCGTCAGACGCTTCCCCTTTGGATCAAACTGGATGACGGAGAGATCGTTTTCCGGGTCGCTTCCGATTACCGTTCCCTCATACTCCGATCCGTCTGCCAGAGTTATCAGGAGTTTTCTCGCTCCCTTGATAACGTGGTAGTTGGTAAGAACGCGTCCTTCATGATCGATGATGAATCCGGAACCTGTATCCTCCTGCTGTACAGGATCGTAGAACCATCTGTAGGCCATGCTTATCGATGTGATATTGACGACTGCTTCATTCAATCGCTCATAAATATTGATATTCTCCAACTCATCTTCTGAAAGATAATCGTTCTCGTATTTTTCCGATTCGTTGAATTGTACGGGTTTCGCTTCTATAGACTGGTTAAATTCAGGCTGCTGCGATTCTTCATTTTCCGGGATTGCAGGTGTACTCCGGGAGGGGAAGGTGAGAAATCCGACGATCCATGCAATAAACAGCACCGTAACCATGGAAATGAGGGAAAAGAGTATCAGCTGAAATCGGCTGTATAGTTTCATATTGTCCTACCGAAATTAATATACTGAAAAGACGGTCTCATATCCAGCACCCGGGTGAAAATCCTTCAGGAATATTTCCCGTTTGTAAAAACCTTAAGAAAAATTGTATTAGAAATCATCAATTATTCGGATTAGAGCAGGTTTTGAATTTCTTTCTTTACAAGACGATCGCACAACTCATTCATTTCGTTCCCGGAATGACCCCTTACCCAGTGCCAGACAATGTCGAGCTGCCCGGACAAGGAAAGCAGTTTTTTCCAGAGATCCTGATTTTTTACAGGTTTTTTAGCCGCGTTTTTCCATCCATTACTTTGCCATCTGCCTATCCATTCAGTTATTCCCCTCTTTACATATTGGGAATCAGTGTATACGTTTATTCCATGGGGCTTCAACTCCGCCCTGCCGTGAACGTATCCAAGGGCATGAATAACCGCCTCCAGCTCCATCCGGTTGTTGGTGGTAGACAACTCGCTGCCGGACCTGCACACGGTATCGTGCCGCAACATAATAGCAAAAGCCCAGGCGCCGGGCCCCGGATTACCGGAACACCCGCCATCTGTATATATTGATGCTTTTTCATACATGACGGATTGAAATTAGCCTGAAAATGCAGTATGAATCAAGAGCGCATAACTATTGTGTGTGGGAATTTTCATTAGGGCAATCCTTATTGAAATCGCACCCCCCTTAACCTTGACGTATTTGAATTTATGGTATAAGCTTACTATCTAAAGGCTGCCCTTTGGGAGGGGAGGATATGGCCGAGCAGCTCATCCTAAAGAACTTACCATTTATCAAGATATTACCTTCTTGGGCTCAGGAACTTTCCTACAAATATCTGTCTAAAACGGCAAACCTCTACATCCTTCACGGTAATATCATGGATTTTTTGCCCCATAAAATGGAAGAAGGAGTCTTCAATTTCACAAAGCTGCAGAGCTATATATCCGAAGTCCTATTCGGTAATAGAGATATCATCGTCTATTACGATCGTTCTTCGGGTGTTTCTTTTTGCACAGCGGAGATGAAGACGGACTACCTCGATGTCATGTCAAAGCTCCTGCCGGAAGGAGAAGACTTTCTATCCGCTGATCCTACTGTCGCGTTCGTATATCTGGAGAAATATTTCTATCACAATATACCGGACAACCGACGGATTGTACTCATATTGGATTATTCAGAGACCATTGTGCCAAACTCAGACCTTGCTCGATACACCGAGGAGGACCGGTTCTGCCTGGTCACACTGAATCGATGGACACATGATCCAATATTCACCAACGGGGATGTTTCGATAATCCTGCTGACCGAGAACCTCGGTGACTTGAGCCCAAGGATTGTTAGATTACCTATGTCAATAAAAGTGAACATCCCGCTGCCGGATGAGAAGGTACGGAAAAGCTTTCTCGATTTCCTTCTACGGAACAACAAACTCCTGCTGGATGCCAGCCTGATCACGTCTGAAGTAGCTAAAGTGACAAGCGGGCTAAACCTGGTCAACCTGAATCAAATGGCCGCGGAATCCTATCAGGAAATGCGAAAAATAAACCTTGAGTATTTGCGGATTAAAAAGAAGGAACTTATTGAAGCCGAGGCTATCGGGCTTCTGGAATTTGTGGAAACCGAGCATGATTTGAGCATGATTTCCGGCCATGAATTTGTGAAAAAAAGGTTTAAAAGCGCTGCCAGGGCGATCAGGCAGGGGCGCCTGGATGTTTTGCCTATGGGTTATCTGCTTTCCGGCGCAGTAGGAACAGGCAAATCCTTCATGGTTACCGCCTTTGCCGACGAAATCGGTATACCTATCGTTAAGTTCAGAAATTTCCGGTCTAAATGGCAGGGAGTAACGGAATCGAATTTGGAAAAAGTGCTCAACATTCTAAAGGCGATGGCGCCGGTTGGAGTAATGATCGACGAGGCGGATGCTTTCCTGGGAGATCGTCATCAGGAAGGGGATTCAGGCACGAGCAACCGTATATTCGCACAAATTGCCTCTTTCATGGGAAACACAGAATTTCGAGGGAAAATTATCTGGTTTCTTATCACATGCCGTCCCGATCTACTGCCCATAGACCTGAAACGGCAGGGAAGAGTCGAGGAGCATCTGGCGCTTTTCTATCCGGAAACAATCGAAGAGAGGGAGGACCTATATTATACTCTCGTCCAAAAACTGAAACTCAG
>CBDUZM010000052.1:0-11465 GCA_965371685.1 uncultured Spirochaetaceae bacterium
TGCTGACACCCAATCTTAGACGAGAGAGGAGGTTGGTTGCCTCTTTAGAGCCAATAACTCTACAAGCTTTGAGAATTCCCCACGCCCGGAAGATTTTGTCTTCCACTTCCACTCTTCTTTTCTCCAGAAGGTCTCCGCGAGCCTGCCGTTCGTAATTGATCAATGGAACAGCGACATTATTCAATTTGTCGAGTATCTCCTGTTCACTCATCCCCAGGGAAATTTGATTGGAAATCTGATACATATCACCCAGCGATACTGTCCGTTTCCCGAAGAAGCCTTTCACAGACAGGCCTAATTGTGTAATTACTTTCAGTGCTTTCTCTATCAGGGTGGTCATGCCCAAAGCAGGAAGATGAACCATTACCGAAGCTCTCAATCCGGTACCCAGGTCTGCTAAACTGCTGTTCAGGTAGCCCCACTCCAGGGAACAGGCGTAGGGAAGCTTAACCTCCAGTAAACTATCAATACGGTCCACCTTTTCGTAAGCCTCCTGCATGGATAGTCCTTCTGTTATATATGCGAGTCGCATATGATCCCCTTCATTTATCAACGCATAAAAATCCCGATTAGAGTCGACAATAACCGCTTTCTCACCGCCCAAAGAGAAAGCCTGATTGATGATATTTCTTTCAAGGAGCAGCCTCCTCTCAAGAGGAGGTATGTCTTTCAGATATAATATCGTAAATTTCTCACCCCCAGGCAACCCGTTAAAAGTTGAGATAAGCTCATCGCGAATTTTAAGCTCCTCATCGTCTGTGAGAAGATTCGGAAAAGGATGATCGATAATATTTCTCGCCAGTCTTACCCTGCTGGCAAGCACCACATCGCCTTCAGGGCCTGACCTCGCAAACCATCCTCCTTCGCTATACATTTCTTACCTCTGAAGATCTATTCAGCTCCTCGATTTTATCGCGTAATTCAGCAGCCGCTTCATATCTCTCTTCTTTGACCGCCCTGTTCAATTTCCTCTTCAATTCTTCCATATCTACGAGGTAGGTCTTAAAAGCATGGATTCTTCCGGGGTATTTGCCCCTGTGCTGAACCTTGCCCATGGATTTGTGTATTATGTCCCTGACTTCAACGGCAAAAACCGAGTAGCACTCATTGCAGCCGAGTACGGCATTTGTTTGTATTTTTTTCAAGGTCATTCCGCACCGGGGGCACACCTTTTTCCCCTTCAATTTACCGATCCTATTGTCAATTTCTATGAGCCCGTTGAGCAGACGCGAAATTGAAAAGTCAGGTTGATCTTCACCGGTAGTTATGCCTTGATGAGCAGCGCATCTTTCACAGAGATGAAGGTTTATTTCTTCATCGCCGGCGATCTGCTGTATATGGATAGTTGCGGCTCTTTTTTGACAGATATCACATTTCACGTCTAACCTTCTCAAAAGGATATATCTTTCCAGGGCTGTAGTTCGCTTTAATGTGCCTTGCAACTCTACATCCTTATTATAGCGTATTCATTCAGACTATCAATGTCAAGAAATTCCGTGTGGACAAAGCAATTCTCATATTAATTCAAACTTTTCTCAAAACTTCCATCGGCCTGATTGAACCAGCCCTTCGTGCAGGTAAGAGAGAGGCTAAAGTCGAGAGGAAGACAGCGAGGAAGGCAACTAACATGACCTCAAGCCAATTTATCGTTATAGGGATGGTCTCAAGATAGACGGCAGGATCCATTATAATTGTGGGAGTAAAATCGCCTAAATTCACCAAAGGTCCGATTAACCACCGTCCGGCTAAAATTACGCGGTCCAATAAAAAACCGATTCCCCTTATCACTTCGTTGATGTTTACGGCCAGAACAAGCCCGACGGTTATCCCTAACAGTGACCCGAGGGTTCCTGTGAAAAATCCCGTAAGGATGAAGGATAGGGTTATGGTAAAAGGGCTGGCGCCCATGCTTTTAAGGATTCCAATCTCCCGGGTTTTTTCCAATACAATCATTACCATTGCCGAAGACACGTTTACGGAAGCCACGATAACGATGAGCACCATAATGAGTATAAGAAGTGCCTTGGTAGTCCTGAAAGATCCGTACTGGTTCTCTTCCATCTCATACCAGGTGTTGATACGAAAAATAGGGATCTCCCGGGACACAATGCTCGATATATCTTTTATTATACCGCTCATGTCCTCGAACGGCTCCGCCACCTTTACTCCCACTATTTGTACGGCATCGGGCATTATCCGATCCGCGACCTCAATTGGGATGTAGATCCAGCTCTTGTCGAGGTCCTGATAACCGGTGCTGAAAATACCTGCAACCTTGAAGCTGCTGATCCTGTAAATAGGCTTCTTGCCTCGTACGGTTTTGCTTGTCAGGAGCTTAACTTCATCTCCGACTTCAACATCCAGCCTGGCAGCTATCGCCTTTCCAAGGAGCAGGGACCTGGGTTGGAACAGATTAAATGAACCGGAATCAATTTTAAGAAAACGGCGGAATGCCTCATCCTTCCGGTAGAGCTCCGGTGGAATACCACGGATCTGTACACCGGAAAGGACATTACGGGATTTTATCAGGCCAAGCCCCTGTTTTTCCGGAAAAGCCGTGATTACACCGCGTACCTTTTGGAAGCTGAGAGCCAGCTCCTCATGCCCGCTTAAATCCACGTCATCGTACAGGGATAGCTGCAGGTGATACGTGCCGACTTCGATGAAGCGCCGTGTAATCCCCTCGATCATTCCATTCGCCACTTCAAGAACGACAACAAGAGGAATCAGGCTCAAGCCAACGGCAAGAACAGCTCCGAGCAGGCCGCGCCCCCTATCCTTTCGGTTGAGTTTAATATTGCGTATTGCCAGCAGAAAGGGAACATGGTATTTCGTCATGCGGTCGATACCGAAACCAACTCCCCGTGCAGCAGCTCATAATGCTCATGCGCTTTTCCGGCAATATACTTGTCATGGGTCATCAGTAATAGTGTTTTTCTATATTTTTCAACCAACTCAAAGAGAAGATTTTCTACAACGGAGGAGTTTCTTTCATCTAAATTTCCTGTCGGCTCATCAGCCAGAATAAGTCCGGGGTCGTTCATAAGAGCCCGTGCCACGGAAACCCTCTGCCTTTCGCCGCCGGATAACTCACTCGGGAAGTGGTGAGCTCTCTTCTCGAGGCCCACCTCTTTAAGGAGACCGATAGCTCTGTTTCTCGCCTGCCCAAGTTTATTGGTTCGCAAATAGGCAGGCATCAGCACATTCTCCAGGGCGTCGAAATCCTTCAGGAGAAAGTGGAATTGAAAGATAAAACCTATCGTACGGTTTCTATAACCGGTAAGTTCATCCTCGTCCAGGCGGGATATATCCCGACTGCCGATGTAGATATGACCGGTACTCGGTGTGTCGAGACCTCCCGTAAGATTGAGCAGGGTCGTCTTTCCAGATCCGCTTTCGCCGGTTACAACTACAATAGTGCCTTCGCGGACGCTAAGGTTAACATCCTTCAGCACTTCAACTGTCTCCGAGCCAATCCTGTAGTTCTTTTTCAAAGAAATAATTTTTAATAGCGGCTCTCCCATAACTACTCATACCTCAACAGTACTGAAGGTTTAGCCCGTGCAATGGTCCGTGTGGCCCAGAAAGCAGACAGCGTGGCAATAGTCAGAGCAAAAAAAGCAATGAAGAATACTTCCCGAAAGAAAATTTGAATGGGGACTTCTTCAATATAGAAAACGCTGGGTGAGAAAATGTAAATAGGTGTGAAGGAAATATCATGAATGAAGGGTGACAAGGCAAATTCAAGACAGGGTAATACAATATCGTTTGCCGTATTCTCGACAAGGCGAAAGAAGGCGTTGATATGAACGGACAGCAATAGGCCGGAAAGAGTTCCAAAGAAGCTGCCCAACAAACCGATAAGAAGACCTTCGATAACGAAGATGCTCTTGACTATTCCCGACGAGGCGCCCAGAGCTTTAAGAGTGGCGACTTCTTCCAGCCTTTCATTGACCGATCTTCGCAGGGAATGGAATATGTTGAATCCCACCACTATAAAAATAAGACCAATAAGAAGGCTCATAATCTTTTTTTCTGTGGCGAGGGCGCCGAAAAAAACTCTATTAAACTCCCGCCAGGATTCTATCGAGAAGAGAGAAGCTTCCGGTATTCCATTGATAAGAGAAATGACCTGTCTGTCGCGGAAATGGTCTTTTATCTTTACTCCATACACCAGTTTTGCACCGGCGTCGAAACGGCGGGCTGTTTCAAGAGATACAAATGCCCAGTTCAAGTCGATTTCATAAAATCCTGTTTTAAAA
This sequence comes from uncultured Spirochaetaceae bacterium, assembly GCA_965371685.1. Lineage (GTDB taxonomy): Bacteria > Spirochaetota > Spirochaetia > SZUA-6 > CAZLRN01 > CBDUZM01. The sequence continues at coordinate 4,263 of CBDUZM010000052.1, forward strand.
ATCCCTGTAACAGCGAGATCTCTTGAAACAGGAGCATACAGGGATAGATTGGATCCCGATATTGTGGCAAGAGAGAGGATATCTCCCTTGCGTACCTGAAGCTGAGCAGCAAGCTGATTGCCAAGCACCACGGTGTCGGGGCGCCTCAAGCTCGCTGAATCAGGCCTGTCATAGTGAGTATCAAAGGAGAGACTGAAGCCGGTATCCCGCTCGACAGCGTTAAAAGGTATAGCCCTCACGATACAGGGCCTCTCCAATCCGGCTATGCCTTGAAGCTCGTAAAAGGGCGTCAGCGCGCTGACACCTTTGATTTGAGAGATTTTGTCAAGGACCTCTTCAGGAAGTCCGGTAATATCTTCCGGCGTTATCTGCAGATGGTATGACTTCACTTCCAAACTCGGACCGATGAAACTCGACTGGAAACCATTCATTACAGCCATTACCACAATCAATGTCATCACACCTACAGAGATACCGAGTACGGAAAATACGGAAAATGCGATTTTCTTTCGCCTGGTTCTGAAGTATCTTAATGCGATGAAAAGAACGAAACGGAATTGCATTACTCCCGGTATTCCCTTTCCCGCACCACCTGCCCCTTTGAGATGAAGACTTCCCGCACCTTCTCATCCTTCTCGTAGAAAACGCGCAGAAACAACTCATCCTCTCTGTACAATTCCTCATACCACATATCAGACGCCGTGTAAATGCGGCGCAGCGAGAGCTTCCCTCTGTTGTAATAGTCCTCCTGAAGTATTTCATCACTCTCATCATAGGTGTATTGCCACACCTCAAGGCCGCCGCCGCCCTTAACTATCTTCGTCTGAAGCCTGCCCGCCACGTCTCTGATGTAGCTTATTTCCTCTTCAACGTCGCCTGATTTCTTTTCATGAACAACCCTTCCATCAGTGCCGTATTCAGTATAAATTACGGTTCCCCCTTCCAAATAGCTGTTTTTAAGGCTGAAAGGATAATTACATCCATCAATATAATGCCATTCCTTTTTTTGAATAAGATCATCGCCGCGAGAATGCACCCACTCAAGTATCCGGCTTGCTTCATCGTATCGCGAAATAAAGAACTCCTTTCCCCGCTGAATAATTTCCTCAGCCAGCTTATTATCTTCAAATCGATACGTATGAATCTGAATATATCCTTCGGCGTATTTCCTGACGGTCTCTCTCAGGAGACCGGACGATGTAAACTTAAATCTTTCGGAATAGAGAAAAGCATCCTGCCCGTCAACGACTTCAACGAAGGAGAGCTTCCCCCGGTCGTATTCGTAATGTATCTGCTGTTCCAACTCCCCATTCAAGTAACGATGTTCTTCCCGTACTCGCGCTGAAGCAGAGTAGAATATATGGGATGTCAACTCCCCATTAGAAAAGCTTCGGCACTCAATCCATCCACCCCCGGGTTCTGTAAGATACTCCCATCTCTTCGTTTCCTTATTTTCGCCGTACAAACGGTGAACTTCCCTTCCGCTTTCTTTTTCCACCTTCAGGATGTAGGGGAATTTCTCAGACTCTTCGGGAAGGACCGGTTCCATTGCAATGCCGAGGGAATTAGATTTGTAATAGAGCGTTTCGGAAGGAAGGGAAAGAGGAAAAAAGAGCAGGAAAAAGAACAGAGCTAATATCACTCTTTTCCTCAAGATAAACCTACCAGGCTATCGAGATATCTGTCTCTGTCGAACTCTATGAGGTCGTCCCACTTTTCGCCAACACCCATAAACGAAAAGGGAGTACCCAGACGGCGACAGATGGGAATGGCAATTCCTCCCTTGGCAGTGGAGTCGTACTTTGCAAGGATGAGAGAATCAACACCCACAGCAGCCTTGAAGGTTTCTACCTGCGTAAGAGCATTCTGCCCTGTAGTTGCATCGATTACCAGCACTTTTCGATATGGGTTATCCCCGATCTTGTCTTTAATTACCCTGTCGATCTTGGTAAGCTCACGTACCAGATCTGCTTTATTATGCATTCGTCCCGCCGTATCGGCGAGAACGAGTTCCATCCCCTGGGATTGCGCACTGGAAATACTGTCGAAGATGACGGCGGCGGGATCAGCGCCGGACGCCTGGCTTATAACGTTGAGATTGAGTCTTTCACCGTGGATTTTCAGTTGATCTATAGCCGCTGCGCGAAAAGTATCGCCTGCGCTCAATAAGGTTTTTTCGATTCCCTTATTCCTGCGATAATACTGCGCTAATTTGGCTATGGTGGTCGTCTTTCCCACACCGTTTACACCCATAATCAGAAAAACATTCAACCTGCCCGATTCCAGCGTAAGGGGAGCTATTTTCAGATAACCGTCTAAAATTATCTTCATCTCCGACGCAAGCTCGTACTTATCCACGTTCCGCTGCGTTTTTACTCTCTCCCGCAGTTCCTCCACAATTTCCATGGAAGTAGATGCGCCTATGTCTCCTTCGATGAGTATGTCTTCCAGCTCTTCGAAGAATTCTTCATCCCTCCCCCCCCTTCCTAAAAGAACAGACAACCGTGAGCCAAGTTTTTTTCTACCTATCATTATCTGCTCCTCAGAATGCATGATTAACATAATCCCACAGATCAAAACCCATATTGAGAAAAAGCGTTATGCCGATAAACAGAGTTCCCAGGTATCCGTAGTATAAGAGCTCTGTACGTTTCTCAAATTTCCTATACTCATATGAAGCCGGTACAGCTCTCGATAAGGCATAGGCATTGTCCACTGCAAAGTTGTAGAGGAACAGGGGAAGCGGAACGGACAGTGCAAATATTCCCAGCGATTTATAAAAATTGTCACGTCTCTTCTTCTGCCAGGCATCTTCGTCCAGCACATGCTTCTTCATTACCGCATTCAGTTCGTTCGAAGAAGAGGCTGCTATCATATAGCTCATATCCCGATATCCTTCCTTTTTCAGAAGAAGCCTCCCGTTGATGTTCGGGAACGTCAAAACCAGAGGTGTCTGTCCAGCCCAAAGAGCGTCCAGATAAACTTCAGCGCCTTCAGGAACTGAAGTGAGAAACAGCTTCCGCTCTTCCGTCGGGACCAGATCAATTTGCAGCACCTTTTCTTCCAAGGGGGCGATGGCAAGACTCAATTCCTCTGTAACAAAACCGGGACAGGAGACTGCGACCCACAGTTCCCCCGGATCGACAAATTGTTCCTGAAGCCCCCCCATACCCACCCCTACGTTGTTGATCCGTACGTCGCAGGATGAAGGATGAGTTCTAACAGTAATACTCGCCCAATCTCTGCCCAGAATGACCCTCGTCAATTCCCGCACGGTATCGGGAAGAGCTTCAAAAAGAGTTCCGATCTCCGCAGCGTCCTCGTAGGAATAGATATTCTTATCCAACAGCGAATGAAAAGCATTTACACGAATATACAGATAACCCTGGATTTCCTCTATTTCACCCCAGATAAGAAGATCCAGGTTGTGTTTTTTCGCAAACTCACCGGGAGAGAATAACGGCGCGCTTAGTAGACCACCGGCGTCTTCGCCCGGCTTGAATACAACTTCCTTACTTTCAGGAAAAGGGATCTTTTTATAATCTAGAGTTTTTATCCAATTATATACCTTCAGTACCTCACGCTTTTCATCATATTCTTTCGCTGTCCTCTCATCAGGATGCAGAAACAGCCGCTCATCCAGCTTTTTTTGCGCAAGCTCCTGCTTCAGCCGGAATTCCTGCCAGGCAAGATCGAGAAGATGTTTTCGATACGCATCTCTCTCTTCAGCACTTAAATTATGAGTGGTAAGCCTCTCCAACGATTCTTTCAAGAGAAGAGGAACAGAATGCAAAAGGTAATGATTTTCAATAGAAAGATATCCGGACTTGAAAGCCGTAACACCTACAACCCAGGCAGGCCGTGGATCCTGAGGCAGGGAAAATGGAGCACGGTCATCCTCTTTAGCGGATATAATCCCCTCCTTGCCGGATGGAATTTCCTCTTTCACCGTCTGGGCCCGGAGATACCAGGGAAGAGTAAAGAGTGCTAAAAACAGAAGCAGGCATCTACCTTTTAAGAGACCAGGCAAGCTTTAGATACTCCTCGATAAAAGGATCGATATCCCCATCCATGACGGCCGAGATATTACCAGTCTCATATTTAGTCCTGTGATCCTTAACCATGGTGTAAGGCTGGAACACATAGGAACGTATCTGATTACCCCAGGAAATGTCCTTTTTGTCCTTCTCGTATTTTTCTTTCTCCTTTGCCTGTTCCCTCCTGTAATGCTCGTATAACCTGGATTTAAGCACTTTCATTGCCATGGCTTTGTTTTTATGCTGACTTCTCTCATTCTGGCATTGCACTACAATACCTGTGGAAAGGTGGGTTAGACGCACAGCAGAATCGGTTTTGTTCACATGCTGGCCGCCCGCTCCCTGCGCCCTGTAGGTATCGATTCGTAAATCGTCGGTATTAATTTCCACATTTATTTCATCTTCAATTTCCGGGCTGCAGAATACAGATGCGAACGATGTATGACGTCGCTGGTTGGAGTCAAAGGGGGAAATTCTAACGAGACGGTGGATACCGCTTTCTCCCTTCAAATATCCGAAAGAAAAATCGCCGCGAACATGGAGTGTTACGGATTTTAACCCCCCCTCCGCCTCCAGCTGATCCACGATCTCGTAACGATATTCGTGCTTTTCAATCCAGCGGGAGTACATACGGAGCAGCATGCTTACCCAGTCGCAGGCTTCCGTTCCACCCGCACCGGAATGAATTGTAAAAAAAGCAGAGGACTCATCATGATCTTCCGACAGGTACTCCCGTATGCGTACCTCGGCCAGCTTTTTTTCCATTTCCCCAAGGCTCTTTAAAAGATCCGTTTCCAGGGATTGGTCGGTTTCTTCAAGAGCCAGTTGAAATAATTCGTTGAAATCCTGGAATCCGTTCTTCAGCTCGAGCCAGGGCTCAAAACGACCCTTTTTCTTTTTCAGAGCGGATAATAATTCTTCAGCCTTTTCCCGATTGTTCCAAAAGTCCGCACTACCGGATTCTCTCTCTAAATCCTCGATCTCCTGCTGCAGTCTCTCGGAGTCAAAGATACCCCCAGTTTTTTTGGATTTCTTCCGCTAATGTATTTATTCTTGCCTGCTGATCCTCTAACAATCCTGCCCTCCTCAGGTTTCCTTCAGTTTGATTCTTCGCCACTTTTTATCCTTAAGCGATGTAATAACAAGCCCGTTGTCTATAGGATACTGGTAGAAACGGATGATATCATACGAATCGGTGACCTTATCAATATCCTTTTTCAAACGGTTCAGAGAAACCTCGTTAATTGTCGTGGATTCAAAACCGTTTTTTAGAGTTGCTTTAAATCCATACTGATTCAGGAGCTCGGATACCGCTGCTCCGTGATCATCACTTGAAAATTCACAAATTACTGCTGCAAACACGATACTAATGTAGCGGAATTTCCCTTTACCTGTCAAATCCTATTTTCCCTATTTCCCTATGGACAAAGAATGAAAAAGCCGAATATTATTAGTATAGGAGGCACATCGATCACATGCGGCATATCGTTATTGTGCTTTTACTGACAGCAGCCATCCATCCTTTCTTCGGGCAGGATCAGGTTAAGGATCAGAAACCGGAAACTCAGGATGTGTTTGCCCCTTTTGTATCCCGTTTGAAAGCAGTGGCCAGCGAAACGAGTATCCTGATAACATGGCGGGATTCCGACGACTTGAAAGGCGCCAACCTTATCTATCGCCACACCGAGGAAATCAATGCAGGCAATATCGATAAGGCGGATCTTATCACCCGGATTCCCACCGGTATACAGTCGTACGTGGACTACCCTCCCGACACCAACACTTATTTCTATGCTTTAATAATCGACCAATACAGGCTCTTCATTCCTTTTCGCAACATTACCCTTACCGGCAGACAGATAAAAAACGTGGGAGCTTTGGAAGAGATATCCTCGAAAATCAACGGTATAAAAACAGAGGTTGCCGACGATACTATAATCATCAGTTTTAGCACAAACCAGCCCAGCCGGGAGCTGCTTCTCTATCGCAGCAGCAGCCCCTTGCAGGAGTATACCGATCTTATTGGTGCTGTAGCATACGTGCTCGATCCCGGCAGCACGAGTCATCATGATAATCCTCCGGCCGGTCTCGACTACTACTATGCAGTGCTGGATGCTGAAATGGTAAAAATGGGAAAAGTGGATCTGGCGGCTGGAGAAAACGCCACATTCACTCCCGCCCAAATTCCCCTTAAGGAAGAAACAGCCATTGAATCGGCGCCCCAGATTTACCGCGGCCTTCCGCTTCCTTTTCTGACAATAAGCAGGGAAGTCTTTTCCGGTAAAAACCTTGGAAGCGACTTTAAACTTCCCGATCAGCAAAAACTATCAACTGCGGTTGAAGAGGCGGTAACGAAGATACTTCGGGGCATCGTTACGGCGCAGCCCAAACAAATGAATATAACGGTGCTGGAAATCGATCAGGCGGAACCTCAAGGGGGAGAGGAGTATATTCTGAAAGCGATTATCGATGAAAGTTTAGCAAACAGCCAATATAAATCGGCGGAAAGCCGGCTCAAGAATTTTCTAAGCATACATCGATCAGACGAAATAGAAGCCCGTGCTCATTACTATCTTGCCCAAACCTACTATTTTCAGCAGCGTTACCAGGAAGCATTGATGTCGTTTCTCATGGCTCAGGACTTCTACTATGCGAAAGTCGAGCCGTGGATAGACGCATGTTTCGAACAGCTTACCATTGATTTAGGTTTTCGGTAAGGACGATTATATCCCGCGTGGGTGAAAAATTACATCCGACAATGGAATTGACCTAAATCTGGACTGTTTCTGATAAGATAAAAAGTGTAAACCGTAGAGAAATCGAGGTTTCAGACTACTACCTCTGGCATATCGGGTTATCACGGCAGCTAAAAAATATGCCTCGGTTTGTCTATTGAAATGAAAAAAACCAGTCAAAGACTTCCCTTCTTAACCTTACCTCCTGAAATATTCTATCCCCAAAATTTAACCTGAGTCTCTTTCGTTTCAATTATAGAGAACGTTTAAGAACGGTATTTTATTTTTGTAATAACAATATCATAAGTTCCTTCTTAGCTAATGAGAGCGGTAACAAGGTTATTCTTATAATGCATAATATGAATCCAAACATTTCTGCTCCATTGGGCTTTACAATACTTGGTATTGATAGAGTGAACAAGAATTCCTGA
>CBDUZM010000053.1:0-11449 GCA_965371685.1 uncultured Spirochaetaceae bacterium
GGGTTTTTTTAACCGCATAAACCATGAGAATAAATTTTTTGAGCTGGATTCCCTGTCCTCCGTGGGTTTCAGCTATTCCCTGGGAGCAGATGTACCCATAACTGAAAGGATACGTTTTTATATCGAACACCGCCCAAGGTTATATGTTGTGAACAACCCGGAGGCGATCCGGACTTACTGGGATTCGGGAATGAGTGATGATTCTGATTTTCTCCTGTGGGATAATCATTACCCAATGTGGAACAGGGTAATCTTAGATCCCGGACGGATACACATCGGATTTCAGCTGCAGCTGAAAAAGTGACTGGAAGCAGGCTATTCTGCTATCAGCGTGCGTAATTCTGTCAGGATATTGAGCATATCGGGATCACCGCTATAATTTTCTATTTCTTCATCGATAAGCCGTATTTTCTCTGCAGTGGTCATGTCCGAGCCTAAATCCAGGTAAATATTTCTGATCTCATCTAAAGCGGTAAGGCGTCCGGCTTCTTCATAAGCCTTGTCATAGGCGGCTATACGGTCGTAAAGTCCCGGAAAAACATCGTTTAGCGAGTATAGGAAAGCATTAAGATGGACCTTGCTCTCCAGAAGACCCAAGGACTCATCCTTTCGCTTCAAGAAATCTTCCTCCCCGGCATATCTCGAATACGCCTGTAATTTTACATCCACTCTCTGTTGCATGGATTTCTTTTCCTCTTCCAACTCGGCGATCCTATTATCACGGTCCTCTATTTCTGCGTTCAATTTCTCGATAGCCTCTTTGTCCCTTGCACGGACTGTGCCCGGTTTCGTTGCTTCCGCAAGCTGGTTGGTTAAGTCGTCCCGTTCGGTAGTTAGATTATCCCGTTCGAGGGTCAGATTATCCCGTTCGCTTTCCAGTTCTTTGATTCGGGTATTGAGATTGGTAATCTGCGACCTGAGTCCATTTATAGTCTCTTGCTTATTCGTCGTCGTGTTTTTCGCTCTAGCCAATTGTTCATTTATGTCTCTTATCTTGTTATTGAGCAGTTCCTTCAACCCTTCGAGCTCCTCGTTTTTTACCACCAAATCCTTGTTGGCGCCTTCAAGATCGGTAATTCGATCCTTCAGCTCCGGAACGGTCATATCGCTCAACTTAACCCGCTCTTCCTGAGACAATACTAATTCCTGGCCTAAACCTTCGGCTTCTTTGTTCTTCTCCTGAAGGGCAGTCTCCAGACGCAGTATCTCTTCTTCAGCCTGTCCGGCACTCATCGCAGCAGATTTTTTAATACCGTTGAGAGCGGCGGTAACCTGATCGCTTCTGGGATAAGTTGCTATGATATCGGCGTAGCGGAGAATAGCATCGTCATATTTCTTCTCGTTGAGAAGTGCATCAGCCTCTTTTAAAGGAGCTGCCGCTTTCAGGGAATCTTCCCGCAACAGGCGCTGGTTTTCCAGGGCTATACCGGAAAGGCGAACTTTATCGACCAGAGCCTGAATGTCATTGGGTTCTCTCGGCAGGTACCCGAGAGCCCTTGTAAAATTTTCCACTGTGCCTGCATAATCTTTTTCGATGAAAGAGGCTTCCGTCCGGCTCAAGTAATCGTCTAATAAGTCACTTCGGTTTTCTTCAGATACTTGTTTGCGGCCCGTGAAGTAGATATGGCTCTTTTCCACTTCGGGTATCATTGCGAGGGCTTCCTTGTACAATTCCTCCGCTTTTACAGTCTCACCCAGCGCAAGCTGTTTATCCGCTTCTTTCACTGCGTTTTTGACGGCGGTAATCTGGTTTGCCGCTTCTATCAACGATGAAGTATCTATTTCCTCCTTCATCATTTCGCTTTTTATAAGCTTGTTCAGCGAATCGATCACGAAAAACTCAACTTCCCTGCGATTCGCGATACCCGGAAGGCTGATCACCGATTCTTCGTCGAGATAGGACCTCAAGCTGCTAAGGTTCTGAAGTGCATCTTCGAAATTCTCATTCTTGATGTTTCCTTTAACCGTGTTGTAGAATCCTATTAGCTGGGAGTCGACAAGCTCGGTTCTCAGGGCCTGCTCCTCCAGGAGTTCGAGCTGTGCTTCTGCTTTAGTTTTTTCAGATTCCAACGCCTTTTCTTTTTCCTCAATCCGGCTCTTTAGCTCTGATTCCCTGGCAAGTGATTCGCTTTGGATCCTCTCTTTTTCTGTGTTTATCCGGTTCAAAGACTGGCTGTATTCATCCTGTATGATCTTCAGATTGTTTTCCGCCTGGCGCCGTTCGGCTTCAGCTTCCTTTTTAAAGGTTTCTAAACTTTCGTTGAATTCCAACTCTTTTTTATTTTCCAGGTCGGTGATTTTCGCATTGATATCTTCTTCAGAAAGCCCCTGGTCCTTCAATTGCTGTTTTTCCGCTGCCAGAGCATCTTCGAGAGTTTTTCTCAGTGTAGATTCCCTTTCCTGTATCTTTGAATCCATATTGTCTTGAAGATCCTGCCTCTCTTTATCGATGGCGGAAAGTCGATTCTGAATATCATCTATTTCACTGTTTTTTTCCCGCAGCTTATTGTCCGATTCCCGTTTCAACTCTTCAAGCAGTTTACCCTCCGTGGTTGTGATTATTACTTTTTCTTCCAGTATGCTTTCTTCACCGCGGCGGAACAGTAAATTAAGGGTAAAAATTCCTACGGCGAGAACGAGAACGGCGGCGAGATTGATAATGAGGGGAAACAGAACACCTTTCTTCAGAGATTTAATATGGAATACTTCGGGAGAGATCTGCATCCGGCTTTCGACGGCTATCTTTTCAATTTGGGTGAGTATGTCCTGCTGATCTTCTTTTGAAATACCGGAGTTTTCATCAAGGGAAAATTCATCTTGAATTTCATCCTCGGTTACGTTCTTATTTTTTCTAATCATAAGGGCTTTCTTGAATAATCCAGACAAAATTCCACTCTAATTATGCTCGACTAATGAGAATTGAGAAAGTATGTGCATCCATCGCAGATGTTTTTCCCCTACATCTACTTTCGACATGGAAAATCTTTAATGTTAGGAAAAAACGGGAAGAAAGTATTAAGAAATTATTGATACTAATTCAGCTTTCTCGTAAAAATATCCTTAAGGCTTCCAAACCGTATTCTGTTACAAGAAAATAGACGATGGATACATAGATGCCGGCAAGAAAGACACCGGCGCTTACAGCCAAAATGGATTTTTTGCGATTCATACCAAGAATCCATGCTCCGAGGGCGCCTGTGTAAGCCCCGGTTACAGGGAGGGGAATGCTGACGAAAAGAGCAAGCCCCCAGTAACCGTATTTATCAACCTTGGTTTTAACTTTTTTTCTTGCCCTTTCGACAATACGTTCGAATAAACGATCGTACAATTTAATCCGGGAAAGCAGTTTGTGGAACGTGGCGAGAAAAAGGATAACTATCGGAGCGGCAAGAAGATTTATAAGCACACAGTACAGATAGGCCGGGATAAGCGGCATACCTTGAGAAAGAGCAAAGGGAAGGCCGCCGCGCAACTCGGAAATGGGAAGAATACAGAAAATTCCAGCGAGTAGAATGGTATGAAAAGACAAAAGATCCTCCTTATATACCTGTTTATTCCAGCATTACTATCTGTTCCAGCGAGTGTGATTCTTTGGATCTGAGAAGAAGGCCGTTGATACTCAAGTTAGCCGGGGTGAGCAGGATTGTCTTAATAAGCGCGTTCTCTTCTTTTTTCTCCGCGTACTCGAGCAGATAGGTTGCATCTTCACTGCTTACCCCGTCGTTTTTCAGGAACCGGAAAGTAACGGTATATGCCTGATCGGATATTTCTCTGTCCAGCAAAAAACCGTTGAGTAGGGGAACATTGCTTAAGAGCGTAAATCCACCCGAGGTAGCTTCGTCGTTTTCATCGATCCATGTAAAATAAGGGGGTTCGAAAGCTATTTCCAGACCGGAACTGCTCCGGTAAATTCCCGAAAGCGTTATTTCGCTCGGTTCCACGGAAAATTGGTTTTTCTGCAGAAGGCTTTCCTGAAGGTCGCCGGTTAAGCGTATGTAATTTCCCTGCCACTCATCACTGTTTCGAACGGATTTCTGCTGGACTATCCTGATACTTACATCTATGGAATCCATTTCCCTGATCCTAATATTGATCTGTTTGTGAAGTGTACTGATAGTATCGCTGGTGATGTATAGTGAAAAAATATATCCTTCCCATAGCCGCATTTCACCGATTCTATACACTTCAAGCATAACTCCGTTGTAAAAGATAATTTCATCCTTCTCCGAATTAAACAGGATTATGTTATCGACGATGTTTTGTTTATGCCAGGATCCGTCAAGGAATTCCTTTAAATCATCGATTTCAGCTTTACTTGAGAATAATTCCTTCAGCTTCTGTTCTAAAAGTTTATTACCGGTTATCTTTTCGGAAAGGATTTTAATGTATCGCCTTTCCTGATATTTCCAGCCCCAGGTTTCTTTTATTATATCCAGATCGTTTTCCGAATCCGGATCTTTCCTTTCCACAATAATGAGGAAGCTCTGACCGGTTTTTTCATGGTCATGGTAGGATTTATCACGTTTCTTGCTTTCGATAATAATCGGTCTGTCTGAGGATAAAGCGCAGATTGATGAAAAAAAGAGTCCCATGCCGGTGGGAGATGTAGTCTTACGAAAAATATCCAGAGTTGTCTCACCGGAAGAATTAACACCTCTGCATATTATTTCAAGGTTGTAATCCCCCACGATATCTTCCAGTTGAATATCAAAAGTTCTTTGATTGCTTGCCTGTATTACTTTCTCCCAGGTTCGCATGTAGCTGTTCCTTATTTCATCAAAATCGACCAGGACAATTTTTATTGGGTTTGCAGAATCCCCCTTGTCTTTAATAACAAGTATTTGTTCGTCGGTCTTTTCGAGGTCGAGATTAATGTTGAGAAGCTGGAGAAGGACCTCATCCTCTTCAATGGGGACTTTCGGAACCTGCTCGTCGGATAAGCCCGGAAGTTTCGAATCCCGGTGCTCTCCCGATTCTTCTGATTCTTCGTTTCCCTCTATGGGCACGATTCGCCTGACGAGGGCTTTCGAAGCCGAAGTGCTGCGGTCCCGAAAGTTGCAGCCGCCTATATTACAGGTAAGATAAAGGCACAGCAGAATCAGAGATATTCTTTTCATGATTTAAGTTTCACATTTTGTCCGGATGAAAGTAGGATTCCAAATGTTTAAGCATTTCTGCTTTCACCGATTCAAGGGAGTCCTGAAATTTGAATCCGGCAGCGGTTTGGTGACCGCCTCCGCCAAATTTCCTGGCGATTTGAGCCACATCAACGCCGCCTTTTGATCTAAGAGAGCACCTCATCAGGCCATCTGTATTCTCTTTGAAAAAAATGGATACCTCGACCGATTCGGCAGCCAGGGGAATATTGATTATCTGATGCCCTTCTTCGTAGTTGGCGCCTGTTTCTGTTAGTGTACTTTTCAGCATTGTCTGGATGGCGACGTGATTGGCAAGGTGGAGCTCAAGCGAGGAAAGAACGGTTGATTGAAGTAAAAGCGATGCAATGGACTTGGTCTCGTACACCATATGATGAATCCTGTTGGGATTAACACCGAAACTTACCAGCTCGTATCCGATTCGAAATGTGAGAGCACTGGTTTTAGGATAGATGAAGGAGCCGGTATCGTAAACAACCGCGGTGAAGATAGCATGTGCCATATCTATATCTATCTCAACTCCCAATTCATTAAACAGTTGGTAAAGTATCTCTGCTGTAGAAGAAGCTTTTCGTTGAATCAGGCTGGGAGAAAGAATGTCGGATTCATTATCGTGATGGTCCAGAATGAAATACTCTCTCACTTTCGGTAAAACATGTACGGCGATATTGCCTATATTGTTCGTATCGCTGACGTCCAATATAATTAAAGCGTATTCATCAAGGTCCCCGGGGAGTTGAGCCGGTTCTGTTAAAACCTGTATTTCGTCGTCAACATCAATAAATCGGAAATTTTTAGGCATGGGGTCTGCGTTAAAAACCTTTACAGTCTTGCCTAACTTCTGCAGCGCCCGCATCATGGAGAACTCACTCCCGATCGCATCGCCATCCGGGGTTTCATGGGCAGTCAGTATAAATTTCTCGTGTCGTTGAATAAATTTAATGATGCTTTCGAATGTCATTATCCGTCCTTTTTAAGGTTTGTTGCCCCGGATCAACGTGTTGCCATTTTTAAGCCCTTTTTGCTTCTTAAGCTCATGAGAAGGAACATTACAACCCAGATAGCAGCCCTGCTCGATGACGGCGCCCCTGGGAACATCTGCGTTGACACCGACCACAGTCAATCCGTCCCGAATTTGATCCGGGAAATCTTTGTTTTTTCCCATAGAAGGAGGAGCAGCGCCGATAATAGAATTATCTTCGATATTACTGCCTCCTTTCATGATCTCTTTATAGTTGGGAAATATCATGGCATTCGAAATTTCCACATTACTTCCTATCTGGTTGTCGTTCATTATGACAGAATTGATTATTTTTGTCTTGGTTTTTACGCAAACTCCGCGAAAAATAATGGAATTTTCAATGTGACCTCTGATATCGACCCCGCCTGCTATGAATGACTGCTTGACAAAGGCTTTTTCTCCTATAGTGGAAAGAGACTCTTCATTGGTAAAAACACTTAAATCTTTAAGGATGTCCAACATCCGGTCCATTTTTTGTATTTCCGCCAGGGCTAAGTTCTCTCGATAGAGCTGGGTCAGGTTGTTCTGTAAAAAGAAGGCGCCGGGTATATCTTCAATAATGTCGAACGAGTTGTGAAGGATGTCCTGGAACAGGATTGATCCGAAGTAACCATGAATGGAGTATCTGGCCTGGTAAGATCTAATTACATTAATCAGATGTCTTCTATCTGCCAAAAAGAGATCAACTGGAATCCCGTCTATTGAGATTTTCAAGATATTGTCACTGCACTTACTCATCACCCGGAAGAGATGCTCCTTTTCAAAGAAAGCGATATACGAAAGGGAGCTTAGAATAACCTTATCCGAGTCCATTGCTTCGAGGGTATCCAGGAGAGGGGAACTGTCATGAGTCAGGATGATAATTTCCGGTATTTCTCTTTTCCATCTATTGAGAACAAATCCTTGGACTGACCTGTACTCTTCGTCCAGAACGAGAAGACGCCTGATGTCAGCAAAGGGAGAGTAATTAGACAGCGCGCAGCTTAAAAAGTAAAAAGAACCCCAGACAGGGAAATTAGCTGCGGGGATCTTTTTGAGGTCCGGTATTTTAAGGTTAAGCCCGGTTTCAAAGAATATCAGCGAAAGGCTGCTCATACGCCGGTAAACTTAACATGGTAATCCTTGCCGCTCTCCGTACGGATAATGTAGCCGCTTTCCAATACATTCCTGGGAGCTGTCTTCAAACCGGGAAACCGGCCGCTTTCGATGAACGTCATCTTCAAGCCCGAATCGGTTAAAGTCAGTTTAGCTATGCTGTTGGATGTTTTTTTCTCAGCAATATCCAATACATCCATGCTTTCTTTAATAAAGATATCTTTACCGAGCCTGGCGACAAATGTATCTCTTCCTTTTCTGAGCGGTTTTTCTTCAACGAGCATACGGAAAACAACCTTCCTTCCGCGTACAATTTTCCTGAGCAGGAAGATTATCAGGAGAATAAGTAGAATTAGCAGTAAAATACCAACGGGCAGTACCCAGGGATAATTTTGAAGAAAGCTGTTAACCCGGAAAGATGTGGGGAGTTCTTCCTCGAAGTGATCTTTGCTGGAAAAATCGAATGTGAGCTTTCCCTCATAGGAACCGGGGGGTAAAGTGCCGTCCAACTTCAAGTTCAGCTTTATTTCTGTCTCTCCTTCCGCAGGGAGCCTGGTTTCAAAAGGTTCAGGGAGGATGTTTACCTGGCTATATCCGTCAGAGTCCAGCCGGATGGATTTCACACCCAGGATCGGAGGATCGCTAAAGAGGCTGGTTTCCAATTGAAGCGTGAGTGTGGCATCGTTCCGGTGTTTTACGGGAGAAAAATCAGTTTCACCGACAACTTTAAGCGCACCGGTTAGATCGGGAATGAGTTTTTTCAGCTCCTCTGCCGATGGTCCTTCCGAAGCTTCTGCATATTCTGCGGAAAGAGCTTCCGCAAGCTCCTTTGCCGATTCCTGCCCGAGGCCTATTACGATTATTTTCCACCCCGCTTTTTGGGTTTCGGAGGTGACTTTCAGATATTCATGAGAGTATGAGCCGTCTTTTGAATAATAGGCGCTTTCCGGCGGCGGCTCATGTTTACCGTCTGTGATAAGGAGCAGGGTTTTCCTACGCGTGTCGCTCGAATGCTTTTCAACCTGTTCTTTCAGCTTATCCAGGGCATTGCCGATATCGGTGAAGCGGCCGTCGGCCTGAATTGATGATACTATACTTTTAATTTCTTCTTTGTTCTCTTTACCCTGAATAAAATCTGAAACGATGATATTAGTCTTACCGTAGAAAGCTACAATGAGGAAAAAATCGCCGTTTTGTAGCAAATTATCTACTATTTGAGTATTGACATAATTCTTGACTGCATCGATTTCTTCTTCCATCGAGAGAGACTTATCCAGAGCAACGAGAATATCCACCGGCTCTGTTCTGTCATCGGCCTGAACCATTACACCTGAAAAAAGGATAATGAATGTGACAAAAAATATTTTTATTGCTCTTTGTTTCACGACTGCCTCCTCGTATCTCTTTTTCTTCTATATTGTAACATATTTTTTCTTATAAGAAGTCAAAAAAAAAAAAAACTTGCTTTACATTTTATGTTTGATGTGGATAATCTATTAATATAGATGTATTATGTGAATTAGAACACTTATATTAAGGAGAATTAGCGATGGCTGCTATAGACCTTCCTAAAAGTCCGAATGTTTTTCACCCCGAAAAACCGAGTGCAGTAGGGTCGAGGAATTCCCTTGCTCAGGAGTTTCGTGATCAGCAGACAGAGGTTGATGTCCTCTTGTCTGAAGAGGTGGATAAGGTAATGAACCATATCCATTCGAAGCTCCCAAAAGAAGCTCTGGAACGTCTCGACATAATGGGCGGTCTCAAAGAGAAAATCTACAACTACTTCAACCAGAATTTTCAGAACATGTTCAACCGTTACACGGTTACATCTGAAGATGAGATGGTCAAGAAGGTTAGAGATTTTATCGACAGGGAAGAGACCAAGGTAATGGCTCGCTATACCCCGAAGGAAATAGCGGCCCTTCTGGACCAGATCGGCGGAGCGGATAAGTTCAATACCGGTGAGATAGAGAAATCCGTTATCAACATGTTCGGTCACCTGCAGGGTCATATTCAGAGAGGGGTAAACGACCTTGAGAACCTGACGAATTCTATTCTACGCCAGAAGACAGATGTGGGCGCCTTTATCCGCGGTGAGAATGCTTACTCTATTGTAAAGTGTTCTTTCAAGGATAATATCCGGAGACCCAAGACTGTCTCGGATGTAAAGCTCAGTATCAATATTCTTGATTCCGAACTTATCAGTCCTATCTTCCATTATCAGGTTACCGTTGAATACCTCATCAAGGACATGATCTCCAAAATGATTATGGAAGTCATCGACGGTGAGATCGATAAGCTCAAAGAAGCAATTATCGATGAGGGCAGAGAGGAACTAAACGATTCCGAAATAATCTTCGAGAGGATGAAGAGGGTTCAGGATTACGCAGCCGACGATAAGGATAACCCAAAGTCAAAACGATACCAGTTTTTCGCCAAGGAGCTCATGGACAGGATTGAAGGCCTCCGTGCAGAAATCGACCCCAATGAATTCGATCCTTTGAATATAAGAGAGAATCTTAAGACGATTATAGACACGGAAAATATCCGAAACCGGGGCTTCAACACGGCATTGAACTCCATTACATCGATCCTGGACACATCGAAGATGGGTTATCAGTATCTTGAGAACCTGAAAAATGCCAGGGAGATGATCCTGCGGGAATATGAGGATACGGATCCTGAAAAGCTGCCTGACGAGCGTTATCAGATCAAGATGAAATACTACGACAACGCCCAGCTTCTTGAGGAAAGAAAAGCGTACGATGCACAGATTAAATCCTTCGAAGTCGAAGTTCAGCACCTGTGGGATGTTCTAGAGATGGTTCATCTGGATTCCAAGTTCATGAAGGGAGTTACCGATTTTGCCGATCTTGCCAGGAAGCAGAGAAACAAGATCAAGAGAAAAATTAAAGCCGTTACAGGTGATCCCCTTTACGAAGACATGGAAAAGACATGGGACGAAATTACCTTCCTGAAAGCCGGCGATACGGACGTTGAGCGTATGAACCGCACTTATGTCTTTGAAAAAGATAAGGTTAAGCGGAGAATTATACTCATGCGGGAAAAGCTCCAGGCCATGTACGGCTACCGTTATCCTATCCAGCGGAGGGTGATGGAGGAGAGACTTCAGTACATGGACAGCGAGTTCAACATGTTCGATTACTTCATCAATCCCTACCATATTCAGCCGGGTCTTCTCCTCGATGTTGATATTACATCCATCAAGCGGAAGAAGGCTACTCTGGACGGAATGGCCAACGTTCTTAATGAATTCCTGCATGGTATATCCAAGGGCTTTCAGGATGCCGCCTTTGCCTCCTTCTCTAGAAGAAGGTCTACCGTCAGAGACGATATCGCTCAGAGTTACGCAACGAGGCTGCCCGGAGAGGAAGAAGAGGGAGAAGCCGCTGCACCGGCCGCCGGCGCCGGCTATCTGGATATGCTGAATCAGCCTGTAGTTGAAACTGCTCCTCCTAAAAAGAAAGCCAGCCGCGGAGGGAAGGCAGCCCCCAAGAAAAAGGCTAAAAGGGGAAGACCCAAGGCCAGCAAGACTCGAGGGCTGACAGAGATTTAATGAAATAATGGTGACCCTTTTAGGGTCACCATTTTACTGTATAGCACCGATCCCAATTATTATCCCTTTATACAGAAGGAGAGAAGGTGAGGCTTATGTCAACCAAACTGGAAAGCCAATTTGAAGGATTAAGCACGAAAGAGGGATTCAATACCTCGCTCCGGCACTTCAATCTCGTTATGGAAGTTATCGACGAACTGGAAAGTACTGTAAATTTGGCTGATGTTGTCAATAATTATATTACTGAAAAACGTGTCGATAATGTGCAGATTAAACCTATTGTCAATGCTCTCCTTGTGGACAGGTACGGTTATCAATTTTCATCGTACAACCTGAAGGAAAACGTTGAGGATTTTAAACCAATTTTGGACGAAGCAAAGAATTGGACGAGTCTGGATATGGTCATTTGTTACTATTCACCGGAATTAGGGCTGACATTGATTAATCCTAAGAATTCCGATCATTGGGACAATGTTCGAATTTTAAAGAAGAATGAGTTTGTTACTTTGTACTGCGGCGCTTTCAATCAGGACAGCAGCAAACCATTTTTCTCACAGGCTGTTGATAAAATGATAGATCTGCTGGAAGGTAAGTCTATTA
>CBDUZM010000054.1:0-11360 GCA_965371685.1 uncultured Spirochaetaceae bacterium
GCTGGATCGCTACTCCTCCCGGATAGCCGAAATCGAAGTATTTAGCGACCTTGTCAAACGCTTCGCCGCAGGCATCGTCTATGGTTGTTCCGAGGATTACCATCCGGTTCACTCCCTCTGCCATGGCGATTATGGTATGTCCTCCCGATACAATGAGTCCCAGATAGGGAAATTCGATATCCCTTTCCAAATGAGGCGCGTAGAGATGAGCCTGTATATGATCCACTCCGACAAAAGGTAAATCTTTTGAGAGGGCAAGTCCCTTGGCAAAGGAAAGACCGACGAGAAGAGATCCGATAAGGCCCGGCCGATAGGTAGCGGCTACTGCGTCGATCTCATTCAGACTGATCGAGGCCTTTTCCAGTGCGGAAAGAACCACATGACTGATCCATTCCACATGCATTCGGGAGGCTATTTCCGGCACCACTCCATAAAAGGGTTTGTGTGCTTCTATCTGGCTGGCAATAACATTGCTCTGAATGTTCTTCCCGTTCTCCACAACCGCTGCAGAACATTCATCGCAGGATGTTTCGATACCAAGTATTTTCAACGTTCTTCCTTATTGATAAGCTCGGTAAGGCTTACTGTTCTAATACAGTCCTCCTTCCAGCAGGAGGAAAGTTTATCCAAAAGCTCCCTGACCGTTTCCTCGTCATGAGATGAAAGGATTGCTCCCGGCCCCGGATCTTCATCCCCCAATGGCTCCATGGGCATATGCAGGATGAGCTCCTTGCCTGCTTCCCTGATAAGTCTGGCCGCTTCCCGGCTGTAAGACAGGTGCGGCAGCACCGCGATGGTCAAAGGACCGGGATACCTCAGGTAAGGTTCCAGATCGTCGAGATTATAACCAACATCGTCGATGACTATGGAAACGAGTATATCCCGCTCAAGGGGGATCCCTTCCCCGGGTGTTACCGGTTCGACAGGTTCTTTTACTCCGGGTTTCAAAGATTGTTCCGAAGATTTCTCCTCAGGCTTTTCCGCCGGCGCCTTCCTCGAAATTAGGAGAAGAAGGCAGACCAGACATAACGCGATAAAGATTAAAAGGATAACGGTTCTTGACAATCGGACGGCTTGCGAGTTGTTTCTATTCCCCATCAGTTATGATATACATAATTTTTTAATTCTCCGGCAAATTCACCCAATTTTTTCAGGGCTCTGATCTCTATCTGCCTCACTGTTTCCGGAGACATACCCAGCTTATCTCCAATACTCTTCAAAGTATATTTCCTTCCATCGTAAAAGGAATAGCGATGTAGAAGTATCTCTCTCTCTTTTTCCTCCAGACACTTAAGAAACCGCATGGTTTCTTCTTTCAAACTGGTACGCATCAACTCCCTGTCAGGATTGTAGGAATAATCTTCGAAAATCTCCTGTAGTGAACCTGAGTCTTTCGTCGCTTCTCCGTCAAAAGAAACCGGGGTGTTGGATATATTCATAATCGAGGCGATCTCTTCCTCTTTAATACCGAGAGCGACAGCCACCTCTGCAACCGAAGGCTCATGCATAAGCTCCTGGCAGAGAGTGTTAACAGTCTTGGTGATCTTTCGAAGAATTTCCTCTTTTCGGTGGGGCAGCCTGATAGCCCGCCTCTTATTGGAGAGTGAACGTACGATCGATTGTTTGATCCACCATGAAGCATAGGTGCTGAAGCGAACATTTTTCCGATAGTCATATTTATCGGCCGCTTTAAGCAGCCCAAGATTACCCTCCTGGATTAAATCCATCAGGGAGATGTCCGATGTCAGAAAGTTCTTTGCGATCTTGACGACAAGCCTGAGGTTAGCCTCTACCAGCATCCGATGAGCTTCCTTGTCGCCTGCCTGAATTTTTCGGGAAAGCAGTTTCTCCTCATCAAAGTTCAGGAGCCCGGTTTTTTTTATCTGTTCAAAGTAGGATTTTAAAGCGTCCTTTTCACCATCACCCATATTCTCCATACAAAACTCCCGATATGTTTGTATATTAAAGCAATAATCATGCCATATTTAAGCATAATTCAGAAAACACCTAATTCCTTATAATAGAAAAAATTACAAGACAACATCTGTGAAAAGATAAAGGGATGTATACTTTTTTATACGATGCCGTTATCTCATATACAACCCCTTGCCGGGCGCCTTTTTACTTTCTTTTATGCCGGTTCTATTCCAACTGCGCTATTCGTAGTAACGGGCCAGAAGAAAAAGGTAGTCTGACAGCCGGTTCATGTACGAAAGTATGTATGTGTTGTGAACACGCCCCTGGTTTGTTTCACTATCATCACACTCCAATAAAGTGACATACCGCCGCTCGAGTCTCCTGGACACGGTCCGAGCCAGGTCTATTCTGGCTGACATAAAAGTTTTTCCGGGAGTGATGAATTCCCGCGGCACATCTATTTCTTCTTTGACTGCCCTTTCAAAGGAATCCAATTCATCCAGGTCTCTTCCTTCAACAGGGGCTATATCTTTAAATTGTTTCGAGTCTTTTAATGTGGCTATTTCCCCACCCGCCCTTCCGAGACACGCCTGTATCTTCTCTATCTGACCGATCGTGTCTATACTGTCGTGATAACCCGCATCCAATCCGTGCCTTAGACTGGCTTTCATGATCCCCAGCCATGAAGACAATTCATCGAGAGTCCCCAACACTTCGAAAACAGCATTGCCCTTGGAAAGCCGCTCCCCGCTGTACATGCATGCTTCCCTTTGATTCCTGCTCTTCATGCCGTTTTTCCCCGCATTCATCAAACACCGGCCTTATTATAATCGTTGGAGAGCTGATCATAGAGGATTTCGGCAAGACCAAACCTGGCAGTTCTGGACATTTTTTTGGCATATTCGTCGTAAAGCATATCCTCGAATATCTCTTCAGCCATACCTCCATCGATCAAACCACTCTTGTCTACTGTTTTTCGCATGGCATTGAGCATCTGTTTTATAAAAATCGCTTCAAAATCCTGGCAAACCCCATACAATTTTTTGTCCCGTACGGAACGATTTCCCTGCAGTGAGCTGTTCGAAGAAGAGACCGCCCGGCTATTTTCTTTCTCCCTGAGCAGGCGATTACTCAACTCTTCAAACCTGTTTTTCTCGTTCTGCCCGACATACTGTAAGGCCTGAATACTTGCGACGTCCAAAATGAACCTCCGTTAAAGAATTATAAGCCGTCCGAACAGAGCACCGGCGGCGTCAATAGCTTTCATGATTCCCATAATCACCTCCGTCTCCAGCCCAACGGCTCTCAACGTTGTGACCAAATCGTCTACTGCCGATGTCTCTTCAATAAGGAAGTGGCTCGGTTTCTCCTCCTCACCCCACGATGAACCGACAGACACATTGAAGTTTTTGTAAGACACGGCCACCTTCCCGATACGAACGTTCTCTCCTACTATAACAATTCCGGATTGGGAATCGATCACCACTTTTCCGGATACATCCGGAGTTATTGTGAGTTTTTCTATTTCCCCGATAAAAGCGACCACTTCTTCGCGCCGATCAGAAGGGATTTCCACTTCAATCAGCGATGCGTCTTGTGTATTGACCTGCACTCCTTCAAAGCTTTCCCTCAATTTCGCCGCCACGGCGCCTGCTGTCACGAAGTCCGGATTCCTCAGGATAATAGAAATGCGGTCATCCGCCACATATTCAGACAGCACCTGTCTCTCTGCAATTCCACCACCGGGAAGGCTTCCCACGG
This sequence comes from uncultured Spirochaetaceae bacterium, assembly GCA_965371685.1. Classification (GTDB taxonomy): domain Bacteria; phylum Spirochaetota; class Spirochaetia; order SZUA-6; family CAZLRN01; genus CBDUZM01. The sequence goes on from CBDUZM010000054.1 coordinate 3,679, forward strand.
TCTTAACCGAATCCCTTCCGGCAGCCACCAGCACCTTGCCTTGTGCCACGGCATAGACCTGGCCGTTGGCAGCTTTCAGGTTGGTCTGCAGGAGTATTCCGCCTTCCAGGCTTTTAGCGTCGCCGATGCTGGATACATCGATGTTTATCCGTTCACCCGGACGGGCGAAGGCAGGAATTTCGGCGGTCACCATAACTACAGCGCAGTTCCTGCTCTTGATATCTTTAGGATCTATATCCAGACCGAAGCTGGACATCAGGTTGGAGAGAGTTTTTTTTAGGAGGATAGACCCCTGGGAATCTCCCTTACCTCCCAAACCGGTCATCAACCCCACTCCCAGAAGCTGGTTTTCTCTCACCCCCTGCAGGGTGGCGATATCCTTTATCCTCACTGTAGGTGAAGCGGATACATAAAAGGACAGCGACAGCGTGAGGAAAAAGACGAATGCAAAAAGCACAGAGTACCTACGGCAGCTCAACAAGGACCTCCTTATAGGCGGTAACTGTTCCTTCAAAGTTTTTTTGCACATTATCCGGTCGGATGATTACTGTTTCACCAACCGATCCTTTTCGAAGAGCCTTTCCCGGCGTCTCCATGCGAATACTTCCCTTTACAAAGCTGATTATCACCCGGTCTCCCGGCATTACTCCTCGAGCCTTATCCAGATAACGAGGATCGAGAAAAACGCCGCGCTCCATATCTCGATTCAGCACAAAGACATGATTCCCGCCACTTCCCTCCAGGAGTTTTGCAGGGACGAACGCTTCCCTGCGGGTTGAAATATCCATCTCCTTGTATTCAACTAAATCGGGCAGGAGGCCTTCATTCTTGCTTGCAGATTTCCGCAGGTAGGCCACCGGCACAAACTGGTGAATCAAGAGCTTAAGGGTACTCCTGCCGCCCCAAACTTTTTCTTCGATACCCGACTCACCCAATTTGTAAGCGACTTCGGCCTCCCCTGCCAAATAGCCCATCTTCTTGACCGCCCTTAAAAGAGAAAATGACGGTTCCGTTGTCCCGGCTTCATCCGGCAGCCTTAGAGGAGTCAGAATCTCTATTTCCATACGTCCATCCTGGTATTGATCCTGATCATTCAAAAAAGCCAGGAGTTTCGTTAAAAAGAAAACCGATTCCCGCGGTATGTTCCGCAAAGGAAGAACCGCCGCCCGTTTTCCAATCAGTATAAAGCTGCCTTCATATGCTGCGAGGATCTCCCGTATCGCTCTCGGAGGTATGAGAGCCATACGGTCCGGCGTCATTTCGATCGTTCGGCTGAGCAGGAGCTTTGATCCCTTTCCGCTGCCAATTCCTTTGACAAGGTCGCCGACAGTCAACCCCTGCTTCTCCAGGAAAACAACACGGTTCATATACAGCTCCAGCGAGTGGATCGAGTTAATGCCGTACAGAACCGTAAAGAGGCATATCAGGATAAACAGAAAAAATCGTTTCCTCACCTATCGTTTCAATCCGTTGGCTATTCCCAACATGGTATCGGAGGTCTGTATTGCCTTGGAGTTGAGCTCGTAAGCCCTCTGAGCCACGATCATGTTCACCATTTCCTGCACAACCGACACATTAGACATCTCCAGAAACTTATGAATCACCCTTCCCATACCATCGAATCCCGGACGCCCGGGAATCGGATCGCCTGAAGCATTGGTGATTTTAAAGAAGTTTTCGCCGATTGACTGAAGCCCTGTAGGATTGACAAATCGATAGAAATCTATTTGTCCAACATCGAGAATGTCTTCACTCCCCGCCACCTTAACGGTAACCCTTCCATCCTGGGAGACACTTACAGTATCGCGCAGGAACCCTTCCGGGAGGATAACCTCCGGGAGCAACTTGTAGCCGTTGGATGTTACAAACTGCCCGTTGGAATCAATCTTGAAAGAGCCGTCGCGGGTGTAACCGTAGCTTCCGTCGTAGAGCAAAGCACGGAAGAAACCTTCCCCCTCGATTGCCAGATCGGTGACATTTCCCGTTGCCTGCAGCGAGCCCTGGGTAAATATTTTTTGAGTAGCTGCCGGTCTTACTCCGTGTCCGACCTGAATTCCGGTAGGTACAACAGTCACTTCCGTTGCCGGAGTTCCGGCCAGTCTGAGGGTCTGGTAAAGCAGGTCTTCAAAATCGGTCCTGTTCTGCTTGAATCCCGTCGTGTTTACGTTGGACAGGTTGTTTGAAATGGTGTCGATATTGAACTGCTGTGCCGTCATTCCGGATGCAGCCGTCCACAATGAGCGCATCATGGCTCACCTCCTTATATATTGCCGTAAATATTTCAAATTCTCATGGCTTCATTTATCAGCTTTCCGAGAAGACCGTCGTGGGTTTGGATAATCCGCTGATTGGCCTCGTAAGTTCGATTGACCTCAATCATTTGCACCATCTGTTTTACCGGGTTCACATTGGAGCCTTCAAGAAAACCCTGTCGAATCTTCGGCCTTTCGCCAAACTCGATAATTTGGGCAGGCCCCGATTCCTCCGTATCCATCCAGAAGGAATTACCCTGCTTTTTAAGGTAACGGGTCCTTTTAAAGTCGACGATCTTCAACCTGTCCACACGCTCCAGGTTCTCCCATTCGTTCTCTTCCAGGGACACCAGCCGGGTTTCATCCCCGGCAAAGGTACTGTTCTGATAAATAACCCCGTCCTGATCAATTACAAAGTTGTTCTTTTTCAACCGGACGGGGCCGTTTTCACCCAATATTTTGTGTCCGTCTTTGGTAACAAGAAATCCATCGTCACTCAGGAGGTATGCCCCATTCCGCGTGTAGCGTTCCTCGTCGCCCACCTGGACGGTCATGAATCCCTTTCCCTCCAGCGCCATGTCGAAAGGATTGTCTGTCTGTTTCAAGGCGCCCTGTTCGAAAATTGTATATACTTCGTTTTGTTCCACGCCGGTACCGAGCTTACCCACTACAGGCGCCAAATCGATGGAAGCAAAACCCAGGTTTATGACCCCGTCATCATTCATACGGCGCAGCAGGAGCTCCGGAAACGCTTTATGAACCGCCATGTCCCTCTTGTAGCCGTTCAGATCCACATTGGCGAGATTGTTGGCAATGGCATCCATCCTGTGCATCTGGGCAACCATGCCGCTTGCCCCGGTATATAAGCCTCTTAACAAGAAGTACCTCCCGGCTAATAATTTAAAAAGCCCGGTCAATGTGATTATCGGTATGGTAAAAAAAACCTTAATCAGGGCATTTACACATAATTAAATATTTAATTATAATGGTCGACAGGATCGTATTATCAGGAGATGCATATGGTAATGGACTGGTTCACAGCCCGCAGCCCCGTTATTCAGGCTTTACTGGGCACCCTTTTTACCTGGGGTTTAACGGCTCTCGGTGCAGGAATGGTTTTCTTTTTTAAATCCATTAACCGCAAAGTACTGGACGGCATGCTCGGTTTCGCCGCGGGTGTAATGATCGCGGCAAGCTTCTGGTCGCTGCTGGCGCCCGGCATCGAAATGGCCGAATCGATGGGCGTTCTCCCGTGGATTCCGGCAGTGATAGGTTTCCTCATGGGCGGTGGATTTCTGAGACTGGTGGACCGTTTACTGCCGCACCTCCATATCGGCATGCCTGACAACGAGGCTGAAGGTCTTAAAACAACCTGGAACCGGAGTATATTGCTGGTTTTGGCCATTACCCTCCACAATATTCCGGAAGGACTCGCCGTGGGTGTCGCTTTCGGCGCACTGGCTTACAATCTGCCCTCCGCAACCCTTGCCGGCGCGATCGCTCTCGCGATAGGTATAGGGATTCAGAATTTTCCCGAGGGCGCCGCCGTTTCCGTTCCCCTAAGACGGGAAGGCCTGTCCCGCCTGAAGAGCTTCTGGTACGGCCAGCTGTCCGGTATAGTCGAGCCGGCAGCGGGGGTAATCGGCGCTCTCGCAGTGATACTGATCCGCCCTCTCCTTCCCTATGCCCTCTCTTTCGCCGCCGGTGCAATGATATTCGTGGTGATAGAGGAGCTGGTGCCCTCATCTCAGGAAGGCGGTCACGGCCATATAGCCACGGCCGGAGCAATGCTGGGTTTTGCCGTGATGATGCTGCTGGACGTGGCTCTGGGTTGAGGATACGATGGCGCCCATGCCTAGATCAATCTAGAATATGCTTGACCCTTCCAATTTCTCCGCTCTCAAGCCGAACCTTTATACCGTGCGGATGGCTCGGTGAGTTCGTCAGGATATCTTTAACGACCCCTTCGGTGAGCTTCCCTGTTCCCTGGTCTTTTTTCATGACAATGGCGACTTTTTTGTCCGGCTTTATATCGGACTTGATGTTTCCGTCCATTTATTATGCTCCTTATGGTCGTCGTCCGTGTAAGATTTCGTATTCCTATTCTATTCTCTAAGCCCGAGTCCGTCTATTCCGCCTGCGGACGGAAGCGATACCTCAAGAAAAATTGGACGGTGATAACCCATGAATATATCTTTAATGCCCTTACCGGCTCGGAAGCGCCGGTGGCGGCAGCCGGGGCTATCCTCAACATCCGCTTCAGCGAAAACACAATCCACTCCTGATAATTAATTGATAAAAAGGTTAGCACAGCTAAGATCGGAAAATAAGTTACAGAGTTCTAAGAAAACCACAGAGTTTTCTTGATTGTTTTCACCGGAAGGAATATGATAGTAATCAGCAGGGATTATTGCAAGAAGTATATGCAGCAGATTGAAATGATATGCACTGAGTGTGCCAATCTCTTCAAGATCTCCATGGGGGGATCAAAGGAACCTGTGTATCGTGGAGCCTGCCCCAAATGCTCAAGTTCTGCTTTCCCCTGGAAACTGGTAAAGATCTGGGCGGAAGAATGCAGTAAAATGAATCCTTCGATTTCTCCGCAGTGTCCTCTGTTTCCGTTCCGGGACAAGATGAAAGGAACCGACAAGACCTGAATCGAGCACTTTTATCCATTCCCTACGTCTTTTCTGCCTCCGGATAAAATAATGAAGCCAGTGCGGGTCGTACCTGACAGCGATAATCAATACAGCCATCCCGAGAGACAAGATTAAGCCTTTTTTTCGAAAAGGCAATATGTCACAGAGGAGACGGACATGATAGATCAGACCTACGAAAACCTGGCCGAGGCCCTGGACCGGCTGCCCGGGGGGTTTCCCCGTACAGAAACCCGCGTGGAGATCGCCATCCTCCAGAGGCTCTTCGAGCCGGAAGAGGCTGGACTAGCGGCGCATCTTACTGCTGAGGCGGATACAGCGGAGGCGATCGCGGAACGAGCGGGGCTCGAAGCGAAGGTGGCCAAGAGCATACTCAAGACCATGTACAAGAAGGGTCTCATAGAGGCTGCGTTCGACAAGACCGGGGTCAAGCCTGCCTTTAAGTTTGCGCTCCTACCATTGGTCGTGGGCTTCTACGAGGAGCAGTGGGAAACCATGGATCATGACCTCGCTCATCTGTTCGAGCACTACTGGGCCGAGGGCGGTGGTGCGGGGATCATGAAGTATTCGCCTGCTCTGCACCGGGTGATTCCCGCTCAGGATAGCGTGAAGCGCGAGTACATCCTGCCCTACGACGAAATCGTGCCGCTGATCGAACGCTCGGAATACTTCGAGCTGCGCGATTGTGTCTGTCGAAAGCAGCAGGAGCTCCTGGACAAGCGGAAGTGCGATTTCCCTCTCGATATGTGCATGATCTTTATCCCCGTAAAGCGGCCTCCAGGACCACACTCCATCACCAAAGAGCAAGCCCTCGATACTCTGCGCCGTGCGGAGGAGGTGGGCCTCGTGCACACCGTGGCGAATGTGGCCGAAGGGGTCTACTACGTGTGCAACTGCTGCGGGTGCTGTTGCGGCATCCTGCGGGGGATTACCGAGTTCGGCATCGAGGGCTCGGTGGCCAAGGCAAACTACCTGGCCGTAGTGGATCCAGAGGTGTGTACGGGTTGCGGCGTGTGCGAAAGCCGTTGTCAGGTCAACGCCATCACTTTGGTGGACGGGGTAGCAGTAGTAGACGAGAGTTCGTGCATTGGCTGTGGCCTATGCAGTACAACCTGCAAGAGCGACGCAATGCACCTGGAGAGGAAGCCGGATGCAAGTATTGTTGCTCCACCGGCGGACAGGCGAGAGTGGAGCAAGCAGCGATTGCGGAACCGGGGGCTGCTATGAATGTCCTTTACCTACCACTCTCATGACACGGGCCGCTACTTGCAGCCTTACGACTACGCCCCCCCACCCCGAATATCCAGCGACTCACCGGGTAGGTCGTGCTCTTTTGCCAGGCACACAACGCGGCGCAGCCTGTTCACCCGGTTGGGAGAATCACTCATATTTTTCTTTTTATTAATTCATTATTCCCGCACTGCTGCAGCATTTCATCAGCCTGAAATCAAAGGAACTAAAAGATAACGATCTCGAAAAAACAGTACGTAAGGTCATTCGTGAAGAGTTAAAAGTGATTACCAGATAGCTGTACTGAGCACAATTGCTCTTTTATTGCCAACCCGCACACAAGGGATACTATATGCCTGCTCTTTGAACTAGATGATTTTCTCATCTAAAGCTTCGCTGTTTAGTATTTGAATGTACCCTCGTCCGATACGCAACAGTCCTTCATTCTGCAGATTCTGAAGATATTTATTTACAGTCTCTCGCGTTACACCGATGGCCCGGGCTATCTCATCCTGGGTTGCCGCCAGGAAGCTTGAACCATCTTCATTCACTTGAGAATGAGCGAGGACATACTGGATGAGCCGTGGTAAAGGCAGATTCAACTCAATCTGCGAATGAAGTATAAAGAGGGATTTTGCCAGATATTCAAGGAAGAACTCTTTCATTCCCGAAATCTTCATCACCTCATCGAAGACCTTTGCGGAAAAAACAAGGGCTTCTGTTTGAGTCTCCGCTATAGCATCGGTCAAATAAGGCGACCTTAGCAGGATCTCAGCAAGACCCACCCAGTCAGCTTTTTCCGCCTGCCCTAAAACCACACAGCTTTCATCCGCCCGGTATTTCAAACGGATAACCTTACCGGACAGAAGAAGGAACACATTTCCAGCCGGTTCACTTTGATAGTAGAGAGCTTTTTGTCTCCGGTAGGTAGTATGGTTTGCATACCGCAAGATGAGCTGTATATCCGCATCGGTTATTCTGCGGAAACAGCTCATCCCTCTTACGGTATTAAAATCAACAATCCCGCTCTTTTCCATCTCTAATTAAGAATGCTCACGTAGGGGTGAAGGGTCAGGTAAGGATAAACAATATACATCAGGTCCTCCTGCGCAGCCTTATCCTGAGCTCGAACGGTCAGAAGCAATATCATCTCATTATCGTGAATGACTTTGATATCATCCACATTGTCGGTGGATTTCCCAAGCTGAAAGTTCATACTAACAAGATTCTTCCACGCCCCTCGCAAGGAGGAAAGAATGAAGTCCTGCTTTTTCTTCTCCTTAGTCAGTTGATGCAAAGGTCCGGTTTTTGAGATGCAGAGGAAGACCCCATTCAGCATCTCCCGCCAATCTCCTGTGGCAATTTTTTTGATAAAGTCCTTCTGCTCCTTCGTGGCAGGATATTGGGCATTCTTCGGCTCCACATAGTAGGAAGACGGTGCAGCGAGAAAAAACTTTCCCTCTTCGTATTCCGCGGGGATCTGCCGAGGCCAGGGTCTGTTCTGAACGAGCAGGTAGTGGTAATTCTCCACTTTCGCATGCTC
>CBDUZM010000055.1:0-11327 GCA_965371685.1 uncultured Spirochaetaceae bacterium
GGCTCGTTACAACCAGGGTACAGGATAAATTTGTCGGTGCTGCTGCCGGCGATACAGATGAGCTCGAGACCTACATGGAAGAAGTAGTGAAAAGCCTCTCCGAAGCCCAGTACTCAGGAGCAAGGCAGGAAGCGGATTTTTGGGTACAGCGGCGCAAGAAGTCCGACGAGAGTGAAGACTACCGCTACCTTCTCCTTGTTACCGTGCCGAGGGAACAGATCGACGATGCCATTCGCCGCGCCCTGGAAGATGCGGACGAGAAAGAAAAGACCGAGGAAAAGAAAACCGCCATCCAGAGGGTAAAGGACGCGTTCGAGAACGGACTCGACTAAAGATACCCCGGCAAGTTCTCAAGAAAACAAATCCGGGGGCTTTCTGTCCCCGGATTTTCTTTTTCTCTAAAGTTTTACGCTGTTGGAAACGGTCGATTCTTTCAGACCTGGATCACATAACACGATTGTCTTTTTAAAAGAGCAAAGGAGTCCCAATGAAAAATAAAGGAAGAGTTTATATCGAATCCATCCTCTCTGCATTATTGGTTATCCTGTTCCTCGCTGCCGGATGCGCCGGCGGTCCGCAGGTCAAAGAGAGCCAGCCTCCTGAATGGGTTCTCACCCAGCCGGGTGATGATGAGACCTACGCTTATTTCGTCGGTTACGGGACCAGCGGCAGCGGAGATATGGCAGAGGCAAGAAATATTGCTACCGCCGCCATGCTGGATGAAATCCTCCGCTTTTTAGGGGTTCGGGTAACTTCTGAAACCACGGCCGAGGCGAGGGGATCTCTAGACAGCTTTAAAGCGGATATCACTCAAATCGTCAGGCAAACGGGCGCTGCGAAGATTACAGGTTTTACCATTACCGACACATGGGCGGACAAGAGAAAAGAGCCAGCCGTAACTCTCTACGTGTTGGGCCGGTATGACAGGAAGGAGCTTCTCAAAGAAAAGGAACGAATTGAAAAGTTATTCATCGAAGAGGACAGGGCGATTTCTGTCCCGGAAAGCGAAGGCAAGTCTATAGCCGCGGAACGCCGCTACTATGAAGCGGCCATAAAATTCATAACCGCCGCCGGAGCTGCCCTGAAATCCAAGGTAGGCAACGCAGACATCAAGTATAAGAGAAATCTTGATCTGGCGATGGAATCTATTGAAAACATCAACCTGATCAAGCTCAACGATAATATCGAAGGCATGGCCGGCGAGGAGCTTCCGGAGCTTATCACGCTGAAGGTTGTTGACGGGGCTGATCGGTCAGACCACGGCATTCCCGGCGCCTCCCTCATCATCAGCTACCAGGAGCTGAACAAGGCATCGGGAAAGATGCGTTTCAAGGAAACCGAGATGAAGAGCGATGAAAACGGCGTCGTCGCTTTCAGACACCCGATACCTGAATTTGTCGGTTCCAGCCGCGTCTCCTTTTCATTGGATCTGAGCTCATACCTAAAAATCCTTGACTCTGCTGAAGGCGTTCAGGACGACCAGGTGGATGGGTTGGAAGAGCTTCTGGTAAAGAAAAGAGCAACTTTTATTATTTCGGCTGTCTCCAACGCTCAGAATATCCTGACCGGTGTCTTTATTATGGATTATAATAAAGCAGGAGAGCCGGCAGGCACTCAATCCGCTTCCAACGCCCTTGTAAGCGAGCTGTCCGAATTCCGCCTTACAACAATGACTCTGACCGGTTCGGAAGGAAAGAGCGAGGTCTATATCATCGGAGAGTTGAAGAAGAAATACGGGGATCGGGTAGAAAGACTGCTTATCGGAACAGTACGTATTGTTGAGATCAAGAAGAGCTCCGGTAAGTTTCTGGCAAAAGCCGCGGGAAGCGTTAAGGTTCTCGAAATTGCGACCGGCGACTTGCTCTTCTCAGACCAGATGGAAAAGAGCGGGTTGGGGAACAGCGAGGACGATGCATCGTCCCGGGCCTATAAGGAGATGGGCAAGCTCCTGGGAAAATCTGTGCGAAATAATCTCAGGTAAGAGAAGTTTACGCTGCACCATCATGCTCACAGATCACCAGGGAAAGGTGAGAAAAACCTACTCCTACGACGCCTTCGGGACGGCTTATGAGGGTCACTTCCAGCGGGTAAACGAATACGGCTACAACGGTAAACGCTTCGACCCGGCTGCCGACCTCTACGATTACGGTTTTCGGGACTACAAGCCCGTGCTGGGAAGATTTACTACCCTCGATCCTATCAGGCATGGTCATAACTGGTATGCGTTTGCTGCCAACGATCCAGTCAATAAAATCGATGTGCTTGGTCTTTGCACAGCCGAAGCAGGCGGCACAGGGGGATCGAAGTTATTTCAATACACTTACTCGATTCCATACTTCTCAAGGCGTCTGCGGATTTTACTTTCTTCTCCCGTGATTGCTGAATATCCATACTTCACATGCCGATGAATCCCCTTACCGGTTCCGATCTGCTCAATGATAGCATCCAACTCATCGAAATCAGCATAGCATTGGATCAGTTTCCCCGCTGCATGGATTTTCTGGAAAACCTCAGGCCAGTTTCTACTGTCGGGGTCATCAAATCCAGGTACCCACTGCACTCCCTTAATGTCGCGAATTGTCAATATGGAATCCAGATGGGGTAACTCCCCCGCTCCATCCAGATGATAGAAACTGTGCCCGAGCATCTCGCTGCTGGCCTTTAGTTCAGGTTTGACGAACTTATTGAACATGTCGGGGCCGATCATGTAAGAGAAATCGCATTCAAGCATATAGGAAGGCCGGTCGCTGTACAGGCCTGACCAATCCGTATATCCGGGATTGGTCGCTTGGATGATCTCGTTGAATGCTCGCAAATAGCGGTGCCAAATGTCGTGAATTTCCCATGTTAATCGTTCAACGTCTTCAGGATGATCATAGAGATCGAGAAGTAGTTTTTCCCCCGGTCGGAATGTAGAAAGGATATTAAGGATACCACCAAGAGAGGGCATACCCAACATCACCTGCCCCTGCCAATAATTCATGGCTGCAGTGTAAATATCCTTGATTCGTTTAAACCAGATATTATCGGGATCGTATTCGAAATGCATTTCGGTTATCGGCAGTTTTTGCTGCGGGCGGAACCACACCCGTCCTGTGGAATTATCAAGATGCGCACCTAAAAATGCGGCCACCACTCCGGGTCCAAAGACGGCCATATCGATAAATGGAAAGGCATCACCGAGATATATTTTCGTTGAAAGCTCGTAATCCAACCTGTCCACGATGTCTTCCACCGGAATTGATATATCTGTACAAGTGGCCTGGGTCAGCAGCGGGATGTCAGGCTTATCGCGGCCCGGGTCTCGACCATCCAGTTCTACCGGAATAAGCGGCCGATCTAATTGGCCGGCCCACCACAGGCGATATGTTTCTTTTATTTCTTTCCATCGACCTTCATCAAAGTCAATGTTCATCGACTTCACCTGATACTCCTTGTTGTTACCCGCCAGCTGGAATCACTCGGCCAGAAAAAGCTTAGTGGGGAGCCTAAATAGTGGGATGAGGTTCTGCCCATTGCGAATCTGGCCGTTTGGATAGTTCCGGTGCTGCCCTGGCAATAGGCAAGCACTAACAGAATCACCAAAAACAATTATTTTTACCTTACCCTCGTTCAATGTTCTTTTTTCTCTGTGATTTTCTTCTATAGGAATAACTCGAAAGTGTCCTAACGATGCTTTCGCACTCCTTTCCATTTCACCTCTAATCCCGATTCATAAAGGTGGGAAGTATCGCCAAAAGTCAGACATCGTGGAGCTCCCCAGATTTCCGAAGTTTTCTCAAATGAAATAATTGTCACAGAAGACGGTGCAAGCCAGAATCCCGACCACGCAATCCTGAGCGGAATATACAGCAGATGGGCTATCCAGGTTACTCCAAACCCCCCATGGCAAAACACGGCAATTTTCTCTTCGTTAGGCTGCACACAGCGGTATCTCCCGCCCTCTCTTGAATAGCCCAATTTTTTCAAAAAAAGATCCGAATTCTTACCAAGTTTTGCGAACTTCTCCTTCAGATTCAAATCCTTCACTACAGGCAGTTTATCCCAGTCCGGGGACGTAGAATATGGCTTGCCGTCAAACAGGGCTTCTCCCGGAAGGTCCCAGGCATTCAAAGGCCCCCATTCTGAATCCTCCAGAAACACATCCGACAGCTCCTTTGTCCATTCCTCTGTTTCCGGTTTAATATCCAGTAGTCTTGCAGTGTACTGCATTGTGTCCCGGGCGCGTCCCAAAGGGGAACAGAATATTTTGTTCAACCCGCACGATTTCATCCTTCTTGAGAGCGCCTCTGCCTCTAGATGACCGTCCGGCGTAATAGTGTGGTTCTTGTAATCCGGCGCTGCATGCCGAATAATATAAAGCAGCATAACAATATCCTCCTATACTAATCCAGATCAAGCCCTAAATAGCTTTTTTCATTAAATCGACCGATGTAGTCCAATTTCCTGTTTACAGGATCGATGATAACTCTGGCATATCCCTTTTTAATAGCAGCGATTGGATCGATGAATAGAACACCACCCAACCGGTTGTATCCGGGATAATCATGATGCCCTCCGTTAAAAAAAACATTAGCATGCTTATGTACCTTACCATTCTCATAGGTGCCTTTGAGAATCTCTATGAGATCCTCTATGGCCTGGTTATCCTGGCTTCGTGTACCGGGAGGCCACATATGAGCATGAGCAAAGACCACAACCAACCCGGGTGCGTCGTCCAGGGTGTTTTTGAGCCATTGCTTTTCTTCATTCCTCACTACCTGTTGCCCGCTTCCTGCGTACATTTTCAAAGCGCCATCCTCTTCTTCCGAACACCAGGTATCCAGGGTTATAAAAGTTACCGGACCCACCGGAGAAGGGCATGTCCAGGCATAGTAGGTTTCTTTATATCCCAGGTAATCCTTCCATTTATTCCCATTATTTTCAAAATACCCCCCTTCATGATTACCCAGAACATGATAACAGGGAAAAGCCTCGAGCCGGTTCCATTGCCGTTCGAATGTCTTATCAAAGAGGGCATCCGTGTCGCCGTTAGAAAGGACAAAAGAGATGGGGGCTGCACTGGAATAAATCCCGGTACAACCGGCTTCTTTTATCATTTCATCCAATACTTCGCTGGAATGAGCCCCCAGGCTATGATCGTCATTGCCATGAAGCTCCACTTCAAGATCCGCATTAAAAAGAAATTCAATTGGTTTAGCTTTTTCATTGTTCATCTGATTACCTGTGATTAGTTTATCTTGTTATCCTATTTTTAATTCGGGTATTAAAGGCAGGGATTATCTTCTTAGAACACTTCTATTTCTTCATGAAAAAAAGTGGGATAGTTACTCTGTACTAAAACTTATTCCCCGGAGTCCTTCTCCTTAAGCTTTCTCTTGAGCTCATTAAGCTCGCTTCGGGTCTCCTCTTCTTTAAATTTTTCCTCCGTTATATCCTTTTCACCGACAAGCATATTCAAATCGGCGAGAAGCAGATCGGTGTCAACAGAAAACTGAAAGCGTATCTTGAGCTCCTTCATCTTCTCTTTCAACCGTGTAACTTTGGAAGCAAGCTCCTTCTCTTCCTCATTTAAATGGACGGCCTGATCGCGCAGTTCAAGTATCCGCGCCTCTGAAGCCTGGATCAGGTCAGGCCGACTGTTATTTTGAGCCATTCTCAGCCTGTCCTGCCATAGCTTCAAATCTTCGAGGCACTTCTCTTTCTGCCTTTGGGTTTCCTTCAGGCTCGTTATAAACGCCAGGACATAATCCCTGGCCTCCTCAGGACCCATACCTCTGATGTCGGTATCGTCCCGCTCCAAAGAATCAGAGCCGGGTACATTCGTATCGTCCATCCTCATCGCCCTCCACAACCATTATAACAAAACCGGCGGATATTGAATAGAAGGGACAAATTCAGTATCCTGAGGTGGATGAAGCCTTTTACAGCGGACGATCCTATTGCCGCCCTTGCAACTCCCTGGGGAGAGAGCGCCCTGGGCGTAATCAGGATATCAGGCAAGGATTCCCTTGAAATACTAAACCGATTCTTTCATACCCAACCGGAAAAAGCGCTCTCCTCCATGCGTGGGCATACCCTCCATTACGGCTTCATTCATGACGGCGACACGCCTGTCGATGAAGTTATGACAGCCGTGTACCACGGTGTCAAGAGCTACACAGGCGAAGAAAGCGCCGAAATCTATTGTCACGGAGGAATGACCGTCATCCAGAGAATCCTCAACTTATTATACAGCTCCGGCTTCAGGCCTGCCAATCCCGGAGAATTCACCCTCCGGGCATTCTTAAACGGCAAGATGGATCTTACCAGGGCGGAAGCGGTCAATGAAATAATACGCTCCAAAACGGATAAGGCCCGCGCTCTTGCACTGGATCGACTCTCGGGAAAGATCGAATCTAAAATCCGAAAGCTGGCAGGAAAGCTTACCGACCTCAGTGCCGCCCTGGAAGTTCACATAGACTATCCCGACGAGGATATACAGGAGGAGTTCTCCGGAAATGATCGGGTTTCCTCCATTGAAAAAGAGCTGTTAAGTCTGCTCGCTACATACAGGACGGGGAAGATATTTCAGGAGGGAGTCAGCCTGGTGATAGGCGGACGAACTAACTCAGGGAAATCCACCCTTTTTAATCTGCTTCTCAAGGAAGACAGGGCGATCGTATCGGATATCCACGGAACAACCCGCGATTATATAGAAGGTAATATAGCCATTGAAGGCATACCTATCCGGCTTTACGATACGGCCGGGCTGATAACAACAGATGATAAACTCGAACAGGAAGGCATGCGGCGCACGGACAAAATCATTAAAAACGCCAGGCTTATGCTCTTTCTGGTGGATGCTACCTTAGGGCTGCAGGATGAAGACGAGGCTTTTATGGCAATCTACTCGAAATCGATAGAGATAATTCCCCTTTGGAACAAGATCGATCTTAAGGCAGACCGGGAAAACACCGCGACCTGTCCGGAGGGCTTCCTTCCGATAAGCGCGGAAACCGGGCGGGGCCTGGCTGAGCTTCACATGGAAATCGCCCGGCGCCTTTTCGGGAGAACCCATCCGGAAACAGCGGAAGCAGTAATAGACTCGGACCGGCAGAAAAGACTGCTTGAAAATTGTCTTACGGCAGTCCGCAGCTTCCGTCGAGGTCTGGTTGAAGGCCTTCCGCTTGATATTCTTGGAGAGGATATTCGAGAAGCGCTGAACTGTCTCGGAGAGATAACCGGAGAGGTGACCACGGACGATATCCTCCGGAAAATGTTCTCACGTTTCTGTGTAGGCAAGTAGTATGGATTACAGCGCAGTAGTCGTCGGCGGAGGGCATGCCGGCATCGAAGCGGCTCTGGCACTTTCAAGAACGGGGAACCGTACCATCCTGATAACCCAGAATCTCGACTGTATCGGCAAGCTGTCATGTAATCCGGCCATTGGGGGGCTGGCAAAGGGAAATCTCGTTCGCGAGATAGATGCCCTGGGCGGAGAAATGGGGAAGCTCATTGACGCCACCATGATACAGTTCAGGATGCTCAATCGCCGAAAAGGACCGGCTGTGCAGGCGCCGAGAGCCCAGGCGGACAAGGCAGCCTATTCTCTTCTGGCCAAGGTCACGCTGGAACGTCAGGCGAATTTGACCCTTTTCCAGGATACGGTAGTCGACCTTCTTCTGAATGGGGCGGGAGATACTGTTACGGGAGTAGTCACTGGACGAAACTGCCGGATATCCGCTTCCACCGTCGTGCTTACGACGGGAACCTTCATGGAGGCAACGGTCTTTATTGGGGATTACACCTCTTCCTCGGGCAGGCTGGGCGAGTCTGCCGCCGTGGGTCTCGGTACCGCCCTGAGAGAAAAAGGCTTTTCAGTCGCCAGGTTGAAAACAGGCACCCCCGCCCGTGTCCTGCGAAGCTCCCTCAATCTAGGGCGGATGACGGAACAGCCGGGGGAAACGATACTCCTTCCCTTCTCCTTCTCCAATATGAGCATCGATAGGCCTTCCGTCTCCTGCTACATCACCTACTCTACTGAGACAACCCATAAAATTATTCGGGAAAACATCTCACAGTCTCCCCTCTACGGGGGTAAGATAAAAGGAACAGGACCCCGGTACTGCCCTTCCATCGAAGACAAAGTAATACGTTTCCCGGACAGGAGGCGCCATCAGATTTTCGTAGAGCCTGAAGGCCTCGATACGGAAGAAATGTACCTGAATGGCATATCCTCCTCCCTCCCCGAGGAAGTTCAGTTGGAATTCCTGCGAACTGTACCCGGCCTGGAAGATCTGGCTGTCATGAGACCGGGCTATGCTGTGGAGTATGATTACCTTAATCCCATACAACTCTATCCGGATCTCCAGAGCAAGAAAGTGAAGGGGCTTTTTATCGCCGGTCAAACCAACGGCACGTCGGGCTACGAGGAAGCAGGCGCCCAGGGTTTGATGGCCGGTATAAACGCTGCCCGCTATCTGCGCGGCGAGGAACCGTTGATCCTCTCCCGGTCCGAAGCATATATTGGTGTGCTTATAGACGATCTGGTGACTCTCGGAACCGAAGAGCCGTACCGTATGTTCACTTCCAGGGCGGAATACAGGCTTGCTCTAAGGCACGACACTGCGGATCTCCGGCTGACGGCGAAAGGCTGGGAAAGCGGACTTCAGAGCGGGGAAACCATGGAACGGTTGGAAGAAAAAAAGCGTGGAATAGAGGATATTAAAGAAATCCTGCACCGGCGAAAACTGGACAGAACAGATGTGGAAAAAGCGCCTGCTCTGAACAAGTACCGGGGAAAGAGCTTCTCTCAAATTTTAAAGAACCCACTCGTGCACATCCGGGATCTCGAAATTCTGGAAGACAATCTCTTCAAGAAATACAGCCGGGCCCTCACGAACCAAACCGAGCTCGATATTAAATATGAAGGTTATATAAAACGCCAGGAGGATCAGATAAGACGTTTTCACCGAATGGAATCCATGAGCTTCGGTGAAGGTTTTAACTACGACAGGGTAAGCGGTCTCTCCAAAGAGGGACAGGAAAAACTGAAAAAGATACTTCCCCGCTCTCTTGGACAGGCATCGCGCATTTCCGGCGTCCGATCTTCCGATATCTCTATACTCATGCTGTATATTAACCGCCGCAAAACATCAAAGCCATGAAAGAACTTCTTCAATCCGGGCTGAAACAGCTCCATCTTCCCGTAAAGGGAAGAGAGGTGGATTGCCTGTTACTCTACCTGGATGAAATCAAAAAATGGAACCGGCGTTTCGGATTGGTACGCGCTGAAGACGATGAGCTGGTCATAAAGCACATTCTCGATTCCCTGGCCGGCCTCTCCGTTATCCGGGGAATAGAACACCGGGCACATGTCGCCGATGTCGGTTCCGGCGCCGGCTTTCCAGGCTTGCCTCTCGCCCTGTTCATGCCTGATTCCGCTTTCTTACTCATTGAGAGATCGGAAAGGCGGGCTGCCTTTCTTCGTAATGTCGTCGTCCTGTTGGATTTAAAAAATGTTGATGTTACCCAGACCGATCTTCAAGACATAAAGGAAAACTTCGATATAGTCGTCTTTCGCGCCTTTTCCAGGCTGCCGGACAGGATATCCGCCCTGGAGAGGATCACCGGAAAGAAAGGGATAATAGCGGCATACAAAGGCAGGGCTGCGCGTATTCAGAAGGAGATAGAAAAGGTGGCTGCAAAATTCGAGGAAATCCGTGTGATCCCGCTGAAAGTCCCCTTTCTCCGGGAGGAGAGGCATCTCGTGCTCCTCTATCGATACGCTCCCCCTGGAAGGTGAAGATCATGGGGACGGTATTTCGACCCGGAGCCTGCGGAAGAGCTTGACAAGCTCTTCCTTTCCAATCAGATCGATTAGACGGGCTTCCACAAACTTACTGGCTGCATCAGAGAAGTCACCCGCGGTAAAACATAATGACCGGCCCGCTCTCACGTCTTTAGCACGGCTGTAGAGCTCCCTCAAAGCAAGCTCGCCGATACTTCCCGTGTTCCTGATGAACCGGAAAAGAACGATATCGACCCATTTTCCCGTATCCACTTCGGCTAATATATCCACACACTCATTTTTAGCCATAGATACGTCCACTATCTTGACTTTACCTTTCAGAAAATACCGGGAGGCTATATTTCGACATAAAATCACAAATTCAGATGTGGGGGAAATGAGATATGTCTGAAAAGTTTTGTTAGAGCTCAGTTCCCGATATTTTCGCACAAGGTCGGAGACATCTTTATAATCAGGGTTTTCGCGGGCAACCTCTTTTAGCAGCTCATGAGCGCGGGAGATCTCCTTTTGATTAATATATGCTACTGCCAGTCGATATTTCAGTTCCAGCGACACTGGTTTTTTAATATCCGGGTGACGGAGTCCGATCTCAAAGTCGGTTACAGCCTCGGGATAGAGGTTTTTTGACATGTTTAAAACACCGGCGTAAAGTGAGGCTTTCGGACCAAGTTTGGAATCCGTTCTAAGCAGGTTAAAAATCCCTATTGCCTCATTGTTGTTTCCCTTTTCGTATAGACATTGGGCGAGAGCAAATTGAATCTCCTTATCATCAGGAACAATCGCAACTGCATTTTTTAAGATTTTTATTGCATCGTCATGCCTTTGCAGCCTGTATAGGCTGAGTCCCAGATAACGGGCGGTACCGAGATGCTCGGGATGCGCATCCTGGGCTTTACGGAGGAGGTTGACTGCTCTTTCATATTTCTTACGTAAATACTCGAGATAGCCTAAATTATAATTGGCTTCAAAACTTTCCTCATTCAAACTCCTGGCAATTGCAAAGCCTCTATATGCTTCTTTGTAATCTTTAATTTTCAGGGAGGAGAGAGCATGCTTGAGAGTAAATTCAAACTCATTCAGGTCAGGATTGCTTGCGCATAATCCTATTAAAATAAGGTAATTCTTTTGGGCGTTTCGATAGTCCTGCTCCTGGTAGTAGAGCTCTGCCAACGCGAGTAGTGCATCCGGGTCTTTTGGATTCTGTGAGAGCTTTCTGGAAGCCGACCTTATGATTTTAGATCTATCTTTTAGCCTGGGAGAACGCTTTTTCTTATCGTCTCTTTTTCTCCAGTGGGAGAAAAAGAAAAAGAAAACGGCAATAGATGCGATCACAAAAACCGCGATTATTATACTCACGTAGCCGGCTGTGCTCACCATAAAAATATTATCCGACTCTTATTCTCATTTGTCAAGTTTTTCACGCCCTGCCTCCCCTTAAGAACCCTGGCATTTACACTAAGAAGCCTAAATGCCCTGCCACCCCTTAAGAACCCTGGCATTTACACTAAGAAGCCTAAATGCCCTGCCACCCCTT